>JAGUZM010000071.1 GCA_020060805.1 Deltaproteobacteria bacterium
GCCATCGACCTCAATATCCTAATAATGCGTGCCTTCCTGAGGCTTCGAGAGATGGTCTCTTCGCACAGCGAGCTGCTTCGCAGGGTAGAGGAGATGGAGAGGAAATATGATCGCCAATTCCAAGTGGTTTTTGAAGCCATAAAGCAGTTAATGGCCGAACCTGAGAAGCCCAAAAAACGCATCGGGTTTGAAGTGAAAGAACCAAAAACCTCCTACGGGAAAAAGGCATTCGTGTAAATCTTGAATTTTGTTCAGCAGACAACGGACAACCTGCAACCAACCGAAATATTTTCCCTAATGGAATTCAGCTATGACTTGTGGTAAAAAAGGCAAAACTTGTAGACAACCACATACTGCATAACACCTTCTTGATTTCTTTATGACCTTGACTTTCAACGCGGCTTATAGTCGTCCTTCCCTTCTAACATCAAGGTGAGGTGAACATGGCCGAGCCTTTCTACGCACACAGCCTCCCCGGAAAACCGCCGTCCGAATGGCAGCCGCTTGAAAGACATCTCGAATCCGTGGCCGAGATAGCCGAGAAATCGGCAGCCCTGTTTCATTCTGCCGACTGGGCCTGGAACGCCGGATGGCTGCATGACCTTGGTAAGGCCGCGGTCGAGTTCCAGTCCTATCTGCGTCGGG
This sequence comes from Deltaproteobacteria bacterium, assembly GCA_020060805.1. Classification (GTDB taxonomy): domain Bacteria; phylum Desulfobacterota; class DSM-4660; order Desulfatiglandales; family HGW-15; genus JAHECH01. The sequence goes on from JAGUZM010000071.1 coordinate 646, forward strand.
AGAATGGCCTGGATGATGCCGAGTACGACGCGATCGGCCATGGCCGCGTGAATCACTCCAGCGCTGGCGCGGCGCTCGCGGAAGAGATGCTCGGTCCCATGATAGGCCGCACACTTGCTTACCTTGCGGCTGGCCATCACGCCGGCTTGCCCGACTTCTTCTCCGCCGATACCGGCAAGGCAGCGCTCCAGTTCCGACTTGCGGAAGGGCAAAAAAATCTTAATCATATTCGTTCAGCGGCCGAAAGGTTTGCAAAGCAACTCCGGCAGGTTACTAAGCCACCAACCTTTGTGAAGCAAGACAACTTTCACCTCTGGGTACGAATGCTTTTCTCATGTCTGGTGGATACCGATTTCCTGGACACCGAAGTATTCATGAACGCAGAGCAAGCCAGAGGGCGAAAGGGTTTCGCCGGGCTGGCTGAACTCAAGACTTTGTTCGACCGACACATTCGGGTAATGGCGGAAGCAGCCCCCTATACCCAGGTCAATGCTGTTCGGCAGCAAATTCTAGCCGCCTGCCGGGCCGCCGCCTCTCAACCGCCCACCCTCTTTTCGTTGACCGTGCCCACTGGCGGCGGCAAGACGCTATCCGCCATGGCGTTCGCGCTGGACCATGCGGTGAAGCATGGGAATAACCGTATCATCTATGTAATCCCCTACACCAGCATCATCGAGCAGACCGCGAAAGTATTTGCGGATATCTTCGGCTCCCAGAATGTCATCGAGCATCACAGTAACACTGATCCAGACAGGGAAACGCAACGCACCAGGCTAGCCGCCGAGAACTGGGACGCGCCCATCATCGTCACGACAAACGTCCAGTTCTTCGAATCTCTCTTTGCAGCAAAATCGAGTCGATGCCGCAAGCTGCACAACATCGTCAACAGTGTGGTGATTCTCGATGAGGCCCAACTCCTACCACCGGAAAAGCTCGACCCCTGCGTGGAGGTGTTGAACCATCTTACACGGAATTACGGTGTGACTATGGTGCTTGCTACCGCCACCCAACCGGCGTTGCCGAAACTCGACCAACTCAGGGAGATCATCTCCGATCCGTCCACTCTTTATGAGCGGCTCAAACGGACCGAGATTATTATACCATCCAATCTGTCCCTTCCTTCCAATTGGGTCGATGTAGCGCACAAGCTTCAGCAACAGGATCAGGTGCTCTGCGTCGTCAACACCCGTCGCGATTGCTTTGACCTGTTCAAACTCATGGCAAAGGGGACGATCCACCTTTCGGCCCTCATGTGCGGCGAACACCGTTCGGAAGTGATTCAGGAGATCAAGCAGCGACTCAAGGCCGGCCTGCCGACGCGCGTTATAAGTACTCAGCTGGTGGAAGCTGGCGTGGACATAGACTTCCCGGTTGTGTATCGCGCTCTGGCAGGGTTGGATTCCATCGCCCAGGCCGCCGGACGCTGCAATCGCGAGGGCAGGCTTAATGCCGAGGGCAGACTGGGGGAAGTCTATGTTTTCGTACCACCAAAACCCGCACCGCGAGGTCTGCTTCTCAAGGGCGAAAACACCACTCGCGAACTGTGTTCTATGCCGGATTTCGATTCGCAGCGTATGGAGGAATTCACGCGCTATTTCCGCTGCTTCTATGCCAAGGTGAACGACAGAGGAGGAACGTGGTTGAATGACAGGTTGGTCAAGGATGTCCCTAATGTTCAGTTTCGTACGGCCGGAAAAGAATTCAAGCTTATAGACGATCAGGCACAACAACCCGTATTCGTCGAATTTCGGGATAGCAGGAAATGGCTGGAAGAGCTGCGCCGTATCGGGCCCACCCGTCAGAAGATGCGCAAATTGCAGCGCTACACGGTGAACTTGTCCAAAAGCGATTTTGGGAAAGCCAACGCTGACGGTCTGGTGGAAGAGATATGGCCGGGGTTCTGGTGCTGGATTGGTCGCTATGATTCTTGCCATGGCCTCGACCTGTTTGGCTGTGACTGGACTCCGGAAGATTTGGTGGTCTAAACCTTAAAGAGCGCGAGGTGAATATGAAAGGATTCTGTTTGGAGGTGAGCGGTCCGTATGCCTGCTTCACCCGCCCCGAAATGAAGGTCGAGCGCGTCAGCTACGACGTCATGACGCCGTCAGCGGCACGCGCCGTTTTTGATGCCATTCTCTGGAAACCCGCCATCTACTGGTGCGTGAAGCGCATCCAGGTGCTGGCGCCCATCCGGTGGATTTCCGTGCGGCGCAATGAGCTTGGGAAGACCATGACGAATAGGGAAGGCCTCTTTATTGATGAAACAAATGACAAAGGCCAACTTGTGAACCGCCAGCAGCGTGCCGGACTTTTTCTGCGCGATGTGAGGTATCGGCTTTTCGCCGAGTTTGCCTTCTTTCCACCCGATAAACGCGACAAGGTTTATAACCCCGTGCCGGAATACCTAGTCGATCCTGAAGTAGCCTTCGAAATGCGGAAAGACGAGGCTCCGGCGAAGTATGCCGCCATGTTTGAGAGACGTGCTCGCAAAGGCCAGTGCTTCAACCAGCCATATCTCGGTTGTCGAGAGTTTGCGGCGCAATTTCGTCTGGTGGACCCGCAGGCTGAACCATCCACGCCCATTCCAGAGACACGCGATCTCGGCTGGATGCTCTACGACCTCGACTACAAGGATCCTGCCGATCCCAAGCCGCTCTTCTTTAGGGCGAAGATGGAAAACGGCGTTATCACCGTCCCGGATCGCCACAAGAGAGAGGAGGTGCGAGGATGATTCTCCAAGCTTTGAAGGAATACTACGATCGCAAGGCTGCCGATCCGGACTCTGAAATAGCACCCCCAGGATTCGAGTGGAAGGAGATTCCGATCCTTCTTGTGCTGAAAGCGGATGGCACACCCATTTCCCTTGAACCGACACATGAATCTGGAAGGGCAAAATCATATCTTGTTCCACAAGCTGCCAAAAGGACAGTTGGTGTTGAAGCAAATCTCTTTTGGGATAACCCAGAATACGTTTTGGGAGTTGTTTTGAAGAGTAAGAAACGTTCAGGGAAAAAAACGGAAGATGGTATCAAGAAACGTGTTTCCGCGCAGCACGCCGCTTTCATTAAGCGCATCGATGATCTCGGCGACATCGATGATATAGGTGTGCAAGCTATCAAGCTTTTTCTACAAATGGGAAAGAAGATTGTCCTTTTGAAGGCGCTTGGCGAACCATGGACAAAGTTGTCTAATGAAGGTTCAAATCTGAGCTTTAAGCTCGCTGGCGACTCCTGCCTTATCTTAGAACGTCCCCCCGTGAAATTAGCAATCCAATCTGCAATTGCGAAAACCAACGATGATCAAATCACATGCCTAGTTACTGGTCAAAAAGATGTGATAGAGTTACTGCATCCACCCATCAGGCGCATCTTCGGAGGGAAAACTGAAACAAACATTGTCTCCTTCAATCTTGATCCCTTCAAATCTTTCGGTAAAGATCAGGGTGCCAATGCACCCATCGGAAAGACTGCTGCCTTCGCATATACCACGGCCTTGAACCATCTTCTCGGCAAAGGCTCTAAGCAGCGGATGCAAGTGGGCGATGCATCTACCGTCTTTTGGGCGGAGAAGGCCAATTCCTTTGAACATCAGGTTGCCGATTTTTTCAGTGAACCACCCAAGAATGATCCGGATCGTGGTGTTCGCGCCGTCGAGAGCCTGTTTAGATCTATTGAGACCGGCGCGTTCCTGATCGACGGAAATGGAAAAAACAGATTCTATGTCCTCGGTCTTTCCCCCAACGCTTCTCGTATCGCCATCCGGTTCTGGATAGTGGCCAGCATATTGGAAATGGCTCACACGATTTGTCAACACTTCAAGGACACAGAGGTCGTCCCGTCAAGGGATCATAGTAATTGGCCTCGATGGCACTCCTTGAGTGCCTTGCTCTCGGCAACGGCAAACGAAACGAAGTATGACAAGAGCAAACATAATCTCGTCTATTACCGGGGTAAGTATTTCGATGTAAAACCCAACCTCGCTGGCGAAACCATGCGGGCCATCCTCGAAGGGCTGCCATATCCGCAAACATTGCTTCAGGCGGCCGTCCGCCGCATCGGGGCGGAACATGAAATCACCTATCCCCGCGCCGCGATTATTAAGGCCTGCATCAACAGGGCAACCCGTTTTAGAACCCCAAACATGAAGGAGGAGTTGAAGATGAGTCTGGATGAAAGCAACACCAACATCGGCTACAGGCTGGGACGCCTGTTCGCTGCGCTGGAGAAAATCCAGCAGGAGGCAAATCCCGGAATCAACACCACCATCCGTGACCGGTTCTACGGCGCTGCTTCAGGCACGCCGGTCACGGTCTTCGGCAATCTAATGAGGCTGAAAAACCACCACCTAGCCAAACTTGAGAGACCTGGACGACGTGTTTTTTTTCAAAAACTTATCGGTCAAATCATTGATGGGGTGGATGCGAAGATTGCTTTCCCGGCGCATTTGACCCTTGAGGATCAGGGCCGCTTCGCCATTGGCTACTATCACCAGATGCAGGTTTTTTTCGTTCATAAGAACGACAATAACGGACAATCAAAATAAGGAGAAGAAAACATGAACAAATCCATCAAGAACCGTTATGATTTCGTGCTCGTGTTCGACGTGCAGGACGGCAACCCCAATGGCGATCCTGACGCCGGCAACCTGCCACGAGTGGACCCGGAAACCGGGCACGGCTTGGTCACCGACGTCTGCCTGAAACGAAAGGTGAGGAACTACGTTCAGCTTACAGGAGAGTTCAAACGGCCACACGATATCTACATAAGAGAAAAGGCAGTCCTCGGGCGTGCTCATTTTGAAGCGTTCCGCGAACTTGGCATCAGCACCGGAGAAGAATCACTCAAATCTGTTCCGAGAGAATTGTTGGAGCCATTTACAGAGCTCACGTTGCCGGAGGGATTGACATTCGTTGAAGGTGAAGATGATCATGGAGCTAAGCTTATTGTGGCTGCCGATGCCGACAAGAAAGCCATCAAGGAATGGTTGAAAGAGGAAAAGCCCGACAAAAGGGTTTCCGACATCATCAAGGTAGCGTTAAAGGATGCGAGACCACGACGTCCCACAGCGGAAGAAACGAGTCGTGGACGCAAGAAGATGTGTCAGGATTTCTATGACATCCGGAGTTTTGGCGCGGTCCTCGCTCTGAAATCCGCGCCCAACTGTGGTCAGGTTCGCGGACCGGTACAAATGACCTTCGGGCGGTCCGTGGATCCGGTCGTGACGCTGGAGCATTGCATCACACGTATGGCGGTGGCTACCGAAGCGGAAGCTGAAAAACAGCGGGGCGACAACCGCACCATGGGCCGCAAGAACACCATTCCTTACGGGGTCTATGTGGCCCACGGTTTCGTTTCCGCCCACCTGGCAGCGCAGACCGGGTTCAGCGAGGAAGACCTCAATCTCTTCTGGGACGCCCTCTGTAACATGTTCGAGCATGATCGTTCCGCTGCCCGTGGTCTCATGTCCACGCAACAGTTGATCATTTTCAAGCATGACTCCGCGCTCGGCAACGCCCCTGCACACGAATTGTTCAAACGCGTCAAGATCACGCAAAAGGGCGAGATCAAGCCCGTTCCTCGCGATTTCGACGATTACTATTTCGAAATCGACGAAAAGGATTTGCCAGCGGGCATTAGCATTATCAAGAGGCCATGATGGAACAATCTGATAAGAAGCAAAGCAAGGAATTGCCGGGCATAATCCCGCCCCATGGCGGATACCGGGATCTGAAATCTTACCAGATGGCGGAGATTCTACACGACGCCACTGCGGTGTTTTGCAACCGCTTCATCGATCGCCGCTCACGGACCCATAAGCAGATGGTGAACCGCCGGGGCATTTGCTCTTGATTGATGGGAGGAACGATGGAGACGAAGATAGCCGTTTTCAGAGGTAAGGAAATCAGGAAGATTCTTTTCGAGAACGAGTGGTACTTCTCGATCGTGGACATCATTGCAGTCTTGACGGATAGCGATAAACCCCGAGATTATTGGTACCGGATGAAACAGCGGGAGAAGCAGGCGACCGGAACTGAGTTGTCGACACTTTGTCGACAACTGAAATTGGAATCGGCCGATGGGAAGAAATACCAAACCGAAGTCGTTAATACAGAAAGCGCATTTCGCATCATCCAATCCATTCCATCCCCAAAGGCCGAACCCTTCAAACGGTGGCTGGCAAAGGTAGGCTACGAACGAGTGCAGGAGATAGGAAACCCCGAGTTGGGGACTAAAAGGGCCCGGGCGCTCTACAAAGCAAAAGGCTATTCCGACGACTGGATAGAAAAGCGGATGCGGGGCATTGCCATCAGAGAGGAGCTTACGGATGAGTGGAAAAGGAGGGATGTGGAGCGAGAGAGCGAATACGCGATACTCACCTCTGAAATCGCCAAAGCCGCTTTCGGTATCACGCCCGGCGAACACAAGAAACTGAAAGGGCTGAATCGGGAAAATCTCAGAGACCATATGACAGACCTGGAATTGATCTTCTCAATGCTCGGGGAGGCAGCGACGACTGAGATAACTCGGGTTGATGATGCGAGAGGATTTCAGGAGAGCAAGCGTGCCGCGCGCAAAGGTGGAGAAGTTGCCGGGAAGGCAAGAAAGGACCTGGAACGAAAGACACGGAAGAGGGTTGTCTCCCCCGAGAACTATTTGCAGGTTCCTCAAAAAAAACCGAAGCAGTTGAATGATTAGGGGTAAGACGCCATAATGGCCCATTCTAAAAACAATCAAAGCGGGGAGATGCCCAGCCTTATCCCACCCCACGGCGGATACCGGGATCTGAAATCTTACCAGATGGCGGAGATTGTGCACGACGCCACTGTGGTATTCTGCGACCGCTTCATTGATCGCCGCTCACGGACCCATGATCAGATGGTGCAGGCGGCGCGAAGCGGCAAGCAAAACATCGCCGAAGGCAGCATGGCCTCTGGCACCTCGAAGAAAACTGAGCTCAAGCTCATCGGCGTGGCGCGCGCCAGCCTGGAAGAACTGCTGCTGGACTTTCAGGACTATCTGCGGCAGCACGGGTTGCCCCTGTGGGGCAAGGACCACCCAAAATCAAAGGAAGTGAGGAAGCTCGCGTACGCGAGCGATAGGTCCTACTTGACTTATAAGATCTATTTCGAAAGCAGTCCTGAAACTGCCGCAAACACCATCATTTGCCTGATTCACCAAACCAATTACCTCCTTGACCAGCAGTTGCGAGCCCTCGAAAAGGAGTTCTTGGAGGGGGGCGGCTTCACAGAAAAGCTCTATCATGCGCGTTCTCAAATGCGAAATCGGAGCAAAGGCTCATGGAATACACCGAAGAAGACCTGATTCCCCTCTCCGCGCTGCAGCACCTGGTTTTCTGCGAGCGCCAGTGTGCTCTAATCCACGTTGAGCAAGCGTGGGACGAGAACCGATTCACTGCCGAGGGGAGGATCATGCACGAGCATGTGCATGAGGGGGGCGAGGAGTCCAGGGGGGATGTGCGAATTGAGCGTGGTGTGCCTCTCCGGTCATTGAAGCTGGGGTTGGTCGGGAAGGCGGATGTCGTGGAGTTTCATCGCACGGAGGGGGACGAATGGGCGCCTTTCCCTGTGGAGCATAAGCGAGGCAAGCCAAAGCCGGACCAGTGTGACAAGGTACAACTTTGTGGCCAGGCCATGTGCCTGGAGGAGATGCTTGGGATCGAAGTCTCCTCTGGGGCCATATTTTACGGCCGAACGCGGCATCGGCTGAACGTCGAGTTTGATAATTCTCTTCGCGCGGAGACGGAAAAGGTTGCCAGGCAAGCCCATGAGCTGATCAGGTCTGGAACCACGCCAAAACCGGTCTTCACGAAAAAGTGCAAGACCTGCTCGCTTAGCGAGCGCTGTCTGCCGCAGGTGTTCCAAAAAGGGAGATCCGTCAAGCGATACCTGACGCAAGCGCTGAGGGAAGAATGAAAAAGCATCTCAACACCCTTTTTGTGACAACCCAGGGCGCTTACCTGGCCAAGGAAGGGGAAACTGTAATCGTGAAAGCCGAAAACGAAGTCCGCCTCCGCCTGCCTATCCACACTATCGGCGGCATCGTATGCTTCGGGAACGTCTCATGCAGCCCCTTTCTCATGGGCTTCTGCGCCGAAAACGATGTGGCCATCAGCTTTCTGACCGAACATGGCCGGTTCATGGCCAGAGTCCAGGGACCCGTATCGGGGAATGTTCTCTTGCGGCGCCAGCAGTATCGCAAGGCTGATGATCCTTTTGCAACGGCCCACGTCACGAGGAGCGTTCTGACGGGGAAACTCGCCAACTGCCGGACAGTCGTGCAGAGGGCGATTCGCGACCATGGGGACAAGGTGAACTCTCAAGCGCTAAAAGACGTGTCTTCGAGGATGACTTACTACCTGGAACGTCTCAATGAGCAAACAGAAATGGATACTTTCAGAGGGATAGAAGGCGACGCCGCGCATATGTACTTCAGCGTCTTCAACGAACTCATCACTTCACAGAAAGAGGATTTCAGCTTTGAAGAAAGGAACCGCAGACCGCCCCTGGACAATGTGAATTCTCTCCTTTCCTTCGTGTACACCTTGACCATGCATGACGTCCGCTCAGCCCTGGAGTCGGTGGGCCTTGACCCGGCTGTCGGTTTTCTCCACCGAGACCGGCCTGGGAGGCCGGGTTTGGCCCTAGATCTGATGGAGGAGTTTCGACCGTTTCTGGCCGACAGGCTGGTGCTTTCCTTAATCAACTTGAGGAAGGTTCAGAAGGACGGCTTCAGGAGGACGGATTCAGGTGCCGTCATAATGTCTGATGAAACGAGAAAAGAGGTGCTCGTCTCCTACCAGAACAGGAAACAGGAAGAGATCATGCATCCTTTCATCGGCGAAAAAATCCATGTGGGCATGCTTTTTCATATTCAGGCGCTTCTTTTCAGCAGGTTTCTCCGGGGTGAGCTGGATGCATACCCCCCATTCATCTGGAAATAGGTTGTGCCATGATGGTTGTAGTCAGCTACGACGTTTCTACGATAGACCCGCAGGGGCCAGCCCGGCTGCGGCGCGTCGCAAAGGTCTGCAAGGATTATGGGCAAAGGGTGCAGTTCTCGGTGTTCGAGTGCTCCGTGGACCCTGCACGGTGGACTTTCTTTCGCGACAAGTTGATCAAGGAGATCGATCCAGAGACTGACAGCTTGAGGTTCTACTTTCTTGGTGCGAATTGGAGGCGCAGGGTTGAACATGTTGGGGCGAAGAAGGGATATGATCCGGATGAGCCTCTCGTTGTCTGAAAGAGATGTGCGAACCTCATGCTCCCATTTGGAGAGTGAACTCGTTTCCCTGACAAACTAATAGGTTAGACTCCTTTTCGGGCACGGTGGATTCGCGCGTAAGATTTTGCCAGTGATTTCAGCGAGGTTCAGAAAACGCTCTTTGACAATAGAATACCTCCTCAACCGCTAACAAGGGACTTCGCGGGATAAACCATGTAATCGCTTGCAGAGCAAGCAGTTAGAAAGCAACTGTCGCTCCCCGTGCGGGAGCGTGGATTGAAACCTTTCATATCTCCCGTCCTCCTCTCTTTATTTGGTCGCTCCCCGTGCGGGAGCGTGGATTGAAACGCTCCTCATTTTGACCATCCGAACCCACCTAGAACGTCGCTCCCCGTGCGGGAGCGTGGATTGAAACTGGCGATTGGGGTCACAAGCTCACAGGCACCGGAGTCGCTCCCCGTGCGGGAGCGTGGATTGAAACAGCCTCATCCCTAGTGAGCCCCACAGCGGAATCAAGTCGCTCCCCGTGCGGGAGCGTGGATTGAAACTTTTAACCAACCAGCAACTCAGCAATGAGCGAAGTCGCTCCCCGTGCGGGAGCGTGGATTGAAACAGTGTTTGCCCAAGTGGGGTATTATTTGCCTCAGGTCGCTCCCCGTGCGGGAGCGTGGATTGAAACTTATGTCATGGCTTCACCGACTACTCCGACTCACGTCGCTCCCCGTGCGGGAGCGTGGATTGAAACTGTAGGAAGGCGTCCAAAGTGGCGGCGTTGAGGAGTCGCTCCCCGTGCGGGAGCGTGGATTGAAACTGATCAAACCGGGAAAGGTTTTCCGCAACCGCCCTGTCGCTCCCCGTGCGGGAGCGTGGATTGAAACTCCTTCCTGGGTGGCAGGCAGGATCCTGGATGTGTCGCTCCCCGTGCGGGAGCGTGGATTGAAACTCTACAACCGCCACAAGAAAGCAATCGGCTTCGGTCGCTCCCCGTGCGGGAGCGTGGATTGAAACCCTGGAAACGACGGCCTTTATGCCGTCAACCAGCAGTCGCTCCCCGTGCGGGAGCGTGGATTGAAACCTCGCCGATTATCGGGCGGTGACCGGAAAGCGCCGTCGCTCCCCGTGCGGGAGCGTGGATTGAAACCCCACACCTCTCACGATATGATCGTTCTCCCCGGTCGCTCCCCGTGCGGGAGCGTGGATTGAAACGCAATGGCCGCTAGGATTTTGTGCATCCCCGACGTCGCTCCCCGTGCGGGAGCGTGGATTGAAACACGCGCGACAATGTTAATTTGAGCACAAGTGCGGCGTCGCTCCCCGTGCGGGAGCGTGGATTGAAACATGAGTCGTGCAAGGATGGGGTAAGTTTCAAGTCGCTCCCCGTGCGGGAGCGTGGATTGAAACTTTACCCAAAATGAGCCCAAAATACTGAGTTTCGGGTCGCTCCCCGTGCGGGAGCGTGGATTGAAACACCTAATGTCTAACGCATTTTACCTTAACTTGCGGTCGCTCCCCGTGCGGGAGCGTGGATTGAAACTCCGGGCCTCCGCATGGTCCCGCTTGCAATACACGTCGCTCCCCGTGCGGGAGCGTGGATTGAAACATGGTCGTAACAAATGTGATAGTCATTGCCAGGGAGTCGC
>JAGUZM010000033.1 GCA_020060805.1 Deltaproteobacteria bacterium
ATGTTGACCGTTTCCTGCCGCTCGAACTCGAGGGCTCTTTGGGCGAGGAGCGCCGTGGATGTCGCCACCTGCATCACGATCCGATACTGCTCACCCAGCACCTGACGCATCCACTCGTACAACTCCTGGTTGCTGAACTTCGTCTTAAGGAAATGGAGCACTTCAACAGCGTGGCCGCGTTGGAGAGCCGCAATCTGCCTGTCCTGGTCAGCGATGTTGACGCGGTCCTGCGCCATGCTCACTTGCATATCGGCAATCGCTTGATCGATGTTGGCCAGGTCATACTGAAGTTTCCAATCCTCCCACCGGCGCTGAAAGCCGGCAATGGTCAGCGCGAGGCTGCCAAAGGTCCCCAGCCCGCCGGCTGCACTCTGCAGGCTCTGGGCAAGCATGGAGCCTCCGCTCGCCACAGCGCCGGCAATGAGCACCGCCGAAACGCCCGCAGTAGCAACTGCCGGAACTGCCCCTGCTCCGGTCAACGCTTCACCGACCGAGGCGGCCGCACCGGCAGATCCTGCCAGGCCGGAAATGGCCGCCGGAAGGGCGAGCACGCCGTAGAGGATGGCAGCCCCCATCTGCAACGCGCCGCTTGTCGCCATGAGACCCAGGCCGGCCAATTCCGCCTCAGAAACACCGCCGACGCCAAAACCAAGAAACCCTCCGCTGTACCCGGTATTTATGCGCTTATCCCAGAAGACACGCTGTACGGCGGCCCGTGATTTCTGCTGGTCGGCGACAAGCTTGGCCGTGCTCGTCTCTTTCAGCGCAAGTTCTTTGATCGTCACGGTCGCTTCAGCCACGGCGATTGCGTGTTCGGCCTGCAAACGTTCGAATGCGGCAGCCTCCCCTTTTTCGATCGATTGGAGTAGAGCTGCGCCGAGTTGCTGCGCGTAGACGACTTGCTGCCTGGCTTTCTCCGCCATGTAGCTGTACCGATAGCGAGGGGGCTCGACGAAGCCTGCCGGGACCGCCTGTCCTGGCGGGAGCATGAACCCATTCAGCCCCTGCGGGCCGGCTCCGCTGGCAGGCCTCCAGTCACAGGCCAAGTTCAACTCCCCATGGAGTTTTGCAAGATTGGCCTGGATGTGAAGACTGAACGCTTTCAGCAGCGGGTTAGGCGGGATCGAGAAGCGTAGGGACCGGGTTTCAGGAGCCCCGGCCGTGGGCAAGAATCTCACACCGCCCCCGCCGCCGATGCCCATGACCATAGGAACATTCCTTGCGAGCACGGCGTGTTCTATCGCTTCGAGCCTTTCGCCGCTCTTGCGGTATGCCTCTCCGAGTGACCTGCTTCCGCGCATCCGCTGAGCCCTGGTCACCGCTTTTTTGACGACCCCTTCTGCGCTGCGCGAGATCTCCAGGAAGGATCCCCCGCTTTCTATGATCTCGCGAAGGGCCTGCTCCGTTTCCTCCACGATCTCCCTTGCGTCGATTCCGTACAAGCCGGCAAACCCTGGCACGAACACAGTCGCCTCCAACCCGAAGTTCTTCTGAATCTCAATGCTCAGATCCCTGATCCCCTTCAGACAGAGGTTTCGCAGTTCGGGCGCCCGGAGAATGCGTTCGGCGAGCAGGTAGAGTTCGCGCGCCCGGTTGAGCGACTCGGGCCCGGTCCGGGCAAACTCGTGATCCCCCCAGTCCAGAAGGTTCTTGACCATCATCAGGATCGTGTGCCGCAGGTACACGCCGCGCCGCTGCGTCGCGATCGCATAGGGATCCAGCGGATCGGCCAGCCACGTCTCCGGCCGGGTGAACGCTGCGCTGAAGTACAGATCGAAGGGAAAACCGTACGTCGTCTTCTTTCCGAACGGATCATACAGTTGTCGATACCAGTCGTGCGCGGAAACATAATCACCCGCCCTGTTCGGCGCCCAGGCTGCCAGCAGCGGAACATTGACGAATCTCTCATAGGAGTAAAGATGCGCCAGGATGTCCTGGTCGAGCTGAGGGATCGGCCCCCTCGACGCCAGTATCCGCGCAAGGGCATCTGACATGAGCTGGTAAGACGCGCATACCGTTTTCCAGGAACCGATTCGCTGGCCATCGTATGGGTTGAGCGGCAGCACCAACATCAGTGAGTAAAGCTCGCCGTCAGACGATCGCCGCTTGCCCCGGCCGACAAGGCATGTCGTTGTGCCGCGGCTGTTTGTGGCAAGGATAAACTGATGTCGGTGAGGAAGGCTCGTGTCAAAGGCGCCGCTTTCTTCCAGATCTTCCTCGAACCTGGTCGCATCGTTTTCATCCTTGACCCATACCCGACTCGAGGACCAGCTGACGTTATAATATTCACCCTTTACCGCCGCCAAATGCTTCTTCTGAATTCTTCGATCTTTGTCCCATGCCCCCCCTCCTCCTTCAAAGATTGTTGAGCTGAAAAACCGCTCCCCCAGGCCGGTCACTTTACCTTTCATCCTTACTGTAGGATACGAGGAGCCATCGGTGTACTGTCGGCTTTCGTAGGAAACCAATGTGATCGGCAGTTCGAAGCTCTGCCCGAAATATTCAAATTCCTCTCGAACGAGCTGGTCGATGATCGCTTCTCCGTCTATTTCAAATTGAGCAAAGGGCGTTTCCTCATCTAACTTCCACGCAAAGGAGTTGTCATCCCAGAAGATCTCGAAAAAGGACATCTCGGAGATGTTCAGAACCCTCACACCGCCCGGTTCTTTGGTCACATAGTCATGTTTTGAGTACGCTGCAATGAAACGCGGATGGGTGCCGTTCGCACCGCCGCAGAGTTCCACACCTTCTGGATGCACTCCCTCATCCGCACCCCCCACAGGCTGCCACCCTGAAAAGACTTGGCCCCCCAGCATCACGATCGTCGCCCACAACTGATTCCCCCCTTTTGCGAACAAATAGACTCGATCTTCGATCACATGGGCTGAGAGGAGCCAGGGGTTTACGATCCCTTTCAGGTAATCATCGTAGCGTTTGAGCGCTGCGTCGACCTGAGCGTTGGAAGGCGAAGATTGGAGCAGCCGCAACGCCTCCCGGAACCCGTACGTCATCGAGGGCCGAAAAGTCGGCAGCGCGATGACATTCTCGGGATACACCAGGGCATACATGGCTGCGGACCAGGTCGCATACTCGCCCAGCCAGGCCCAGGCAGCTTCATCGAACTCGATCTCTTCTTCGAACAGGGATGCCACATCCCCTCGGGGGTGTTCCCTGATCTCACCCGTGCGAACCGTCAGGACAAATGATTGGAGCGACTGAACGACCTGCGTGATCCGGTTGGTGACTTGCGACGGAGCGCTGCGCAAATCGATGAACAGCCGATTTTCGAGGGCGTGATCCTGTTCTCCTGTGGCCTGGATCAGCTTCTTCCTGTAGAGACTCAGGAGCGGCGAGAAGATGGCGGCGATGAGGTTTTCGAACTCGGCCATGGCACCCTGTCGTTGGCGCTGCACCTGATCGCGTTTCAGGAGATACTCCCGCCCTGCCTCCGGGTCACCCGAACCCGACTCCAGAGGCCAGGGGTAAACCTTATCGACGATCATGGTCTCGTACGCTGCGCGGATGCCTTCTGCGACCCTTTCGAGCACCCCCAAATCCGGATGCAACACCGCCAAGTCGTTCGCTAGGGAGGAGGGTAATTGGCTCGGAGACAGACCGGACAGGCTCAGGACCTTCTCGATGTTCGCGCGGAAAGCCTCTTTCACCTCGCTGTCCTGAATCGGAAGCCGGCTTGAACCCAGGTATTTCTCAAGGAGTCCGATGGCCAGACGGATCTGCGGAATTGCTTTGAAGCCGGTTTCGCAGTCTAGATCGTCGATTTCCTGGTAGAATAGACCCTCCAGCGTGTCCGATGGAATATTCCAGTTGTCGTAAACAAAGCCGAGCAAGTCAAAGATGTAGGCGATGGGGCTGAAGACATTGAAACAGGGATCCCCGTCCCCGCAAAAATCGATTTTATCGATGTCTACCCCGCCAACATCGATTGCCCGCTTCCCATCATCACCTTGATACCATTTCCCATCGCGGCTCAGGGAGCGCAGGTACTGAACCCCGGCCTCCCGCGTTTGTCTGTTCACCACCTGCGCCGTGAGAGAAAGCCGGTGCAGCGATTCTCGGTCTGTTTCGCTCAATCGACCGAGCAGCTTCTCAACACGCTGCGTCGACATGCGGCTGATCCGGCTAAAGGAGGTCACACCCTTTTGCGCCAGGCCCTCGGCAAGGGTGACGCTGCCGGAAGCAGCGGCAAACTTCGCAGCGGCCAGCACTTTCCGCTGCTCAACCGCAGGCATCCCTGCTTCCTTCAGGGCCCACAGGCCCTTCGGGGTGAACAGTTCTTTGATCTCGGTCAAGTTGGCGCGCTCGACGGCATCACGAAGCGCCGGCCGGGCGCCTACCGCCTGAACAAGGTCGGCAAGAGATACGGGGGATGGTTTCGACGGGGTACTCCGGGCGGTCTCTCGCACAGGCTCCTCAGGTTCCCGATCTACCTCGATTTCGATCGTTCGCTCGCCAGGCTCCACGTTCCACAGGACCGAATCCTCCGTGCTCTTGAGAAGGGTGTCGCCGTCAAAGACTTTGAAGAAAAGATCCGGGTGCCGATCCAGAAAGAGCTCGCGAAAACGGCTCTCCGTGAACTCGATCGAAAATGCGCCCTGCCTATCGGTGACGGCACTGCCGACAAAATCGTCGAAGATCAGGTCTTTGTCCCAGGCCTCAACCCTCAGGCTGGAAACCCCGCGTCCAGTCTTCCGGCTTACGATGCGACCGAATATTCGAAATCCTTCACTCGCCATGGCTCTTTACCTCTTTCTCGTTTTTCGACCATTATGTATTCAAGTTCCCGACATGGGCTCATCCCGCGGCAGAAACTGCATGGTTGACCTATCGGGCCGGAGTTCACCTAACCTCGTTTTATCCTCACCCAGACTCCCTCAGACACAGGCTTGAGAACGAAAGAAGAGATCTCCTTATGGCAGCCTCTCTGTCGAACCGAAGAACCCTCCGCTGCTCTTATCTCGGTAAAAAAAGAAATTGCTCTCAATCTTGTGTTTAACCCACGGGAGGTATGGATTGGACGTTTCATAAGTAAAGCCATACCGGTAAACATCGGCATATTTCGCGGTCCCGACTTTTTCCGCCTTACCCTCCAGGTATCGAATATAAGAGAACCCGGTGTTTTCTTCGGTTTCAATCGTGATCAGTTTCGAACCGACAGGAGAATAGTAGTATTCGGTTCCTTCTATCCGTCTGGCGCCCAAGGCCTCAAGCGTCCTTTGTGCTATGGGCATGCTGCCCGGGGCAATTGTCTCGCGAACCATGTTATCCACATTGTTGCTCATCGCCAAAACATCCAGGGGTTCCAGAACTGCCGCAACCATGAGCACCGCACTGCCCACGGCAAGAAATCGTCTCAACGGCAATTCTTTGGCGATAAACTCCCTTGTGACGAGGTAGGATTCACCGCGGTCAACCTTACCTTGTTTAGCAGTCACGAGTGCATAGGCATATTTTTTTTCCGCAGCTACGGCAAGTTGTCTGATTTGCTGCTCAGACTTCCACTCGACCCCTTTCCAGGTTGATTTAAGCTCTACGAGCATTTTTTCCTCCGGCAGCTCAATGTCCAGTTTGGTGCCGAATCTTTTTAGATGGACTTCCGTTTTCGCGCCGTATTTATTTTCCACCCATTCCTGGGTCAGTTCATGTGCTCTCGTACCAATCGCTGACTGCCACTGCAAGTAGGCGTTCTTCCCTTTGAATTTGTCAGCATCGAAGGGGATTTCACGCCTTGCTTGCTCATAGGACTGGGAGAAATGCGTCGTTATCTCGTTGAGAACCCGCTGTTGTCTTTGCGCGAGTTTGTCCAAGTGTTCTTCGCTGGCGTTGCCTTTCTGATCGACGAACCGAACAGGATTATTCCTGAATGCACGGAACAAGTTCGTCCCGTCGACCGTCCCTCCAGGATCGCAACTCACCCACCTTGCTAACCATGGGGCATAGAATCTCGCGCCGTAATAGTAGAGGCCGGTTTCTTCATCCCGCTCCTTGCCGCCGTACCGGTAGCGTTTGCGCTTCGCTTCGGTCTTATCCTCACCGGCCAGATACGCCGTTTCGCCGTAGGGGTAATGTTCTTCGTACGAGATGATCTTGGCGTTCGGGGTACCATCCACCTCAAGGTGTGTTGAGCCGAGGTGATTACAAAGCTGGTAGCGCACCCGGCGGCTTATGAAGGCGGCCGGGTCTGCGGGGCTCTTCTCCTCCTCCACGAGCGCGATGCGGCTCTGGCCCTCCATGACGTGGACCGTGTCCCGGCGCAAGGTCGTGCCCGTCCCATTCTTTTCCAGATAAATTTCGTACCCTCCCAGGTAAATCCGTTCCCGGATCAGAGCTCCCCCATTCGTGACAATGGCCTTGCGCACCCGCTGCCCGGCCGCATCATATTGATAGTAACCGCGATTGGGGTTCACGCCACGGTTGAGCTGCGCGGAGATGAGTCGGCTCCCGAAATCCCATCTCAACTCAGGCAGGTGTGCCAGGGCAATGAGATCCCCGTTCGGGTCGTGTGCGAAGGTCTCTTCTTCATGCTCACAACCCGCATGACTCCGAGAAAGTCGGTTGCTGTCGATAGAGTAGTCCTG
>JAGUZM010000579.1 GCA_020060805.1 Deltaproteobacteria bacterium
AGCGTGCCGCTGACCGGGCAGACGAGGGTGCAGTCCATACAACCGTGGCACTCGGGGCTCTTGATTCGCCTCCTGGCATCGACGGGCAGATGGTAAGGGCAGACTTCGGCGCATTTTCCGCAACGGATGCAGGCCGTGGTGTTTCGACGGATGGTTGTGGGGCTGAGCAGGGAGAACAACCCCATGAGGGCGCCGTAAGGGCAGAGGTAGCGGCACCAGCTGTTCCTCACCACGATCGAGGATAACACGAGGATCAGAAGAACGCCGGCGGTTAACGCCGACATGCTGGTGAAAAAGTAGAGCATCTTCACGTCCGACACCCTGTAGTAAGGGCTTTCGAGAAACGCGAAAATGGCGGAGTGGCTCATCCGGAGGATCGTCCAGAGAAAGAATCCCAGGATGAGGTACTTGAGGCTTCGCAGGGGGATATCGACCCAGTAAGGGATGACATAGTTCTTTCCGAAAATTTTTCTCCCGAACTTCCACACCCATTCGGACACGGTCCCGACGGGACAGAACCAGGCGCAGAAGGATTTTCTCAACACAAGGGAGATCAGCCCCGCAAAACCCAGGATGACCATCGCCGCAGGGTGCACCCTGTCCCACACCCCGGTCTGGATGAAGAGTTTCCAGCCCATCAGGCCTCCGATAGGAAGGAACCCCTCCACACCGGGAGGCCTTAAGACGGTCACCGCGCCCGTTCCCGAGACCTGCAACACGAAAATGAAGAACTGGAAGCCGATGCCCAGGGTCAATAGCAGCACAACCAACTGGAAGGTGTTCCGAACTCCCCAGGAATAGGGTTTCGCCCGTTGTGCGGGGAACCTGTAAACCCGGGTTTCCTTTTCCCCGCGGTCCACACCTTCCGGCTGATCGGAGAGCTGATTTTCCTGTTCAGCGAGGTTTCTCACGGCTGTGTCAATCCTGTCCGATATCCCCAGCTTCATACCTTCGACATTATCGGGATCATCCGGACAGATGACCTTGACTTAAGTCAACCGCCGGCAATTCGGCGGAGCGAAAGCTCTTATCACGATGAGGGGTGAAGTGGCGGACACGGGATCTCAGGGCAGCCGGGTTTTACCGGCCTCTGCAATATCCTCTCCGTTCCTTCTGCCACGGGCTCCAGCAATCTTTTCCTGGCGCCTATTTTGGGACCTGAGAGCCTTGGGAAGTAGAGCGTCAAGGCAGGGTCTCTTTTTTTGTTGACATTTGGAGCGAATACAACTAGTTTTGCCAGTGCTTTTCAAAAAAAAAGTGAAGATGCGCGGGTTTTTTTGCAGGTTGGTTGCGCTCTAGCAGGAAGGTCCCTTGCCAGAACGACGGCCTGTTTTTTTGGAGCATCATCAAGGAAAAGGGGGAGGTCTTCGTCATGGCGAGCGGTACGGTGAAATGGTTCAGCAATCAGAAAGGGTTTGGGTTCATTCAACAGGAAAACGGGCCGGATCTGTTCGTTCACTACACGGCCATCGTGGGGGATGGGTTCAAGTCTCTCGAAGAGGGCGAGCGAGTGAACTTCGAAATCGGGGAGGGCAAGAAAGGGCCTGTGGCGATCAATGTCAGCAAGGCTTAGTTGAGCGGCAAGTGGTTCGGGGCATCTCGTGATGGCGGAGCGGGATGCCTTTTTCTTTAAACATTTGAGGGAAGAAAAAGTTAATCGGTTTGAAAGGGCTTAAGGGGTAAGATAAATCCAATGGACGAATTAGTGAAAGATGCGGCCAAAATGCCGGGTGAGACGACGGACGGGAAACCAGCCACCCAGAAAAGCAGTGAATTCATGGATTCCTTCGAAGAGAGCCTGAAGGAGATACAGGAGGGAAACCTGATCAGGGGAACCATCATTCAGGTGGACCAGGAACACGTCTCGGTGGACATCGGGTACAAGACCGAGGGGCTGATCCCCGTCCGCGAGTTCCTGGATTCCAGAGGCAATCTCGGAGCCCAGGTGGGAGATGAGGTGGATGTTCTCCTCGTCCGGAAGGAAACCCGGGACGGTAACGTCATCCTGTCCAGGGAGAAGGCTGCCAGGATCATGCTGTGGAACCGGATCAGAAAAATCCACCAGGAAAGCGGAACGATCAGGGGCAAAATCGCTTCAAAGGTCAAAGGGGGTTTTTCCGT
Organism: Deltaproteobacteria bacterium; assembly: GCA_020060805.1. Lineage (GTDB taxonomy): Bacteria > Desulfobacterota > DSM-4660 > Desulfatiglandales > HGW-15 > JAHECH01. The sequence goes on from JAGUZM010000579.1 coordinate 2,122, forward strand.
CGACATCGGTCAGTCTGCTTTTTTGCCCGCATCTCAGCTCGACCTCAGACCGGTCAAGGACTTGGAGGAGTTTGTCGGCACGGAACACGATTTCAGGATTCTGAAGTATGACAAGAAGAAAGAGAACATCGTCCTCTCCCGTCGGATTCTCCTTGAGGAGGAGCGGGAGCAACTCCGGGAGAAGACCCTCGGGTCTCTCGAGGAAGGCGCCGTCGTGGAAGGGGTGGTCAAGAACATCACGGACTACGGGCTCTTTGTCGACCTGGGCGGGATTGACGGGCTTGTCCACGTGACGAATCTTTCCTGGGGAAAGGTGGGGCACCCTTCGTCGAGTTACAAAGTGGAGCAAAAGGTTCAGGTGAAGGTCCTCAGCTTTGACAAAGAGAAGGGAAAGATATCCCTCGGTATCAAGCAATTGTCACCCGACCCGTGGGCTGAGGCGGAACAGAAATATCCCCCCGGCATCAGGATCACCGGCCGGGTGGTAAGCTTCAAGGAGTATGGGGCTTTTGTGGAAGTGGAGAAAGGCTTGGAGGGCCTGATCCATGTTTCCGAGATGTCATGGACCCGGAAGGTGGGGCACCCCAACCAAATCCTGAGAATCGGCGACGCGGTGGAGGCTACGGTGCTCACTGTGGACAACACCAACAAGAGACTGTCCCTCAGCCTGAAACAGGCGCAGCCGAACCCCTGGGAAACCGTTGCAGAGAAATACCCGGTGGGCACGATTATCGAAGGCAGGGTGAAGAACATCACGGAGTTCGGCCTGTTCATAGGCATAGATGAAGGCATAGACGGCCTCGTCCATGTCTCGGACATCGCGTGGAGCAAGAAAGTGAAGAAGCCCGCGGATCTCTATCAGAAAGGCCAGACCGTGCGCGCCCTGGTTCTCAAGATCGACAAGGATAACGAGCGCTTTTCTCTGGGGATCAAACAACTGACGCCTGACCCGTGGGATTTGGTGCCTGAAAAATACAAACGGGGCATGCGGGTGACAGGCAAGGTGACCCGGATAACCGATTTTGGCCTTTTCGTGGAATTGGAGGAAGGAATCGAGGGCCTGCTTCACATTTCCGAGTTGCCCGAGAGTCAGGGACTCTCCCGGTTTCAAGTGGATGACGTCATCCAGGCAGAAGTCATTCATGTCTCCCGAAAGGACCAGAAAATAGGCCTCTCGATCAAGCAAATGGAGGAAAGCTCCGAAAGGGACTTCTACAAAAGCTACGTCAACAGCAAGAGAGAAGCCACTTCGAACCTCGGGGAACTGCTCCGAAAGCAGATGACCAATCTCAAGAACCAGGGAAGCCCGGACCGCGAGGACTCCGACGAGTAGAGCAGGCCGGAGGGCGGAACGGAATAGACGCTCCGACGAAGACCTTTCTTAATCCTGATCAGGCGGCATGCGACGGCATTCCCCTTTTTCCCGCACGGTAGAGGGGGGACATGACACGAAGTTTTTCGATGATCCCCGGCAGCCTCCCGACCACGGCATCCACTTCCTCTTCGGTGTTGTAAACGCTCAGGCTGAAGCGGATGGATCCCTGTGCTGAGGAGGGAGGGATTCCCATGGCGAGCAACACGTGGGACGGTTCCAGGGACCCTGACGAGCAGGCGGAACCCGTGGATGCGCAGATGCCGTACTCATCCAGATGGAGGAGGATGGCCTCGCCTTCCACGAAATCAAAGCTGATGTTGCTGGTGTTGGGGAGTCGCGGCACATCCCCTCCATTCACGCGCGTGTGCGGCACCATGGAGAGGATCCCTTGTTCAAGCCTGTCCCTCAGTCGCTTCACTTTCGTGTTTTCCTCCCCGATGCTGCGGGCCGCCAGATCGCAAGCCTTTCCCAGCCCGATGATGGCCGGGGTGTTCTCCGTCCCGGCGCGGCGGTTCTTCTCCTGGTGGCCGCCGATGATGAAAGGCCTGAAACGGGTGCCTCTCCGCACGTAAAGAACGCCGATTCCCTTGGGGCCGTGCAGCTTGTGGCCCGAGAGGGACAGCATGTCGATGGCGCCGTTCTTGAGGTCAACGGGAATTTTGCCCGCTGCCTGGACCGCGTCCGTGTGGAACGGAATCCCCTTCTCATGGGCGAGTTCCGCCGCCTTTTCCACAGGGAAAATCACCCCGGTTTCATTGTTCGCCCACATCAGGGAGACGACCGCCGTGTCGGGGGTGAGGCTCTCCTGGTACGCGGCCATGTCCAGCTCTCCCTTCGCGTTGACGGGGATTTCCGTGATCCGGTAACCCTCCTTGGACAGGGACCGGAACAAGGATCGAACGGCAGGATGCTCGACCCGGCTGGTGACGAGGTGGCGCTTTTCCGGCCGATCGGCCAGGGCTGAACGGATTGCGGCGTTGTCGCTCTCCGTGCCGCCGCTGGTGAAGATGATTTCTTCGGGCCTCGCTCCGAGAAGGTGGGCAACCTTTTCTCTCGCATCGGTCACCTTTTCCGCCACCTGGCCGCCGAAAGAATGGGCGCTCGACGGGTTGCCGTAGAGGTCGTGGAAAAAGGGCATCATCGCCTCCAGGACCCCGGGCGAGACCTGGGTCGTTGCGTTGTTGTCGAAGTATATGATCGCCACGGAAAACCTCCTCCCTGTCGGGGCCTGTGCTCATTGGCCGGCACCCCTGCGATAGCCAAAATAAAAGAATATCACAACATACCATAAACATGTTACATGGGTTAAGCAATCGTGAAAAACAGGAAACCCAGCGACCCAAAAGCCTCTCATCACCGGATATTTTTCGATTGAAGGGGAGGGAACATGAAAGCCCTGGCTTTTGAAGATAATGAGGTTCTCTTCGGCGCAGACCGGGAGGAGGGGATCGTCGCCGTAGAACCGATCGGGGACAATACGATGAGGCTCTTTGTCCGCAAGGGGCAGCGGGCGGAGGCGGAGGATCGGCCATTCACCCCTTTCCTCATCATCGAAGACGAGGCGTTGATCAAGGGTTTCAAAAGGCCTTACCGGCTGGAGCACCTCTCCGGCACCAACGAATACAGGTTTCTGATTCTCCTGGATGGCTGGAGCGACTGCCAAAAGGCAAAGGCCCATTTTCAGAAGAAGTCGGGTGAACCCCCATCCTCCCATCAGGCCCCGTATCTCTTCATCTCCGACCCGGTCCACCAATTCCTCCTGCTCACCGGAAAGACCCTTTTCAAGGGTTTGGAATTCAAAAACCTCCATCGCCTGGCCCTGGACATCGAGACGGGCTGCGCGGCCGGGTACGAGTTCTCCAACCCGATGCGGGAAGAGGACAGGATCATCTCCATCGCCCTCATGGACAATCGAGGTTATTCAGAGGTTCTTTTCGGCAAGGACCTGAGCGAGAAGGATATGCTGGACTCCCTTGGGGAGAGGGTTTCCAGGCTTGATCCGGATGTGATCGAAGGTCACAATATTTTCAACTTTGATCTGGACTACATCCTGGCGCGGGCGAAGAGGCATGGCGCAGCCCTGGGATGGGGCAGGGACGGGTCCGTGCCTCAAACCCGGAAGTCCCGTTTCACGGTGGCGGAACGGGTCATCGATTTCAATCGCGTGGACATCTTCGGCCGCCACGTGGTGGATACCCTGTTTCTCCTCCAGTACCATGATGTGGCGGCGCGGGAGTTGGAGAGCTATGGTCTCAAGAGCGCGGCGCAGCATTTCGGTATCGCCGAAGAGGAGCGG
>JAGUZM010000441.1 GCA_020060805.1 Deltaproteobacteria bacterium
CAAGCAGAGCCCCCGCGGATGGCTGAGCCGTCTCTGCGGCGTGGGTCTTGCCGTATCGTTGCTAGCCAGCGCACCGTCTGTCGTCGCCCAACCTCAGTACGGTGCCTGTGACGAGATTACCTTCGGCATTGCACCGGCTGGCTCTGGGAGCGACTATGAGCCAGCCGAGAGGATCATTCAGTGCATTCTCGAACGCATTGAGCTGAACGGCGGCGGCGACGTATACCCGAACATCGCCGACATGCAGGACACGCTTGCGGAAACCGCCAGTTGGCAGGAAGAAAAGGAACGGATACGCGCGTGGCTGCAAGCGAATCCCGTGCAGAGACTCAAGACCGCGCGCTATCAGCTCGCGATATTCACCGCGCCTACGCCACAGGGGGAACAAATCATTGCGGAGATTCGGAACGTCGAAACTTGCGAACTGCTCATCCGCGAGACTGTGCAAGTTCTCGGCAGTATGCGCAGCAGGAACATCGTGCAAGCTACCGAGCGGCTATGGCAGGCGCTTACCGATCGCAGTCCCGGGCCCGGTGCCGGGGCTGGCAAGGCCGGTGGGCACTACGTGACGATCAGCGAGCGGCTGCGTGCCGAACTGATGCCAGCCAAGAGCCACAGCTACGACTACAGCGCGCTGCCCCGCTATCATCCGGTCTCACCAGCGCTCGCGCGTTTCAGCCATAGGGTGGAGCACAACGGGCAGGTGGTCAATGAGGAGTATCGGCCCGGCGATGTGCTGGACATCGTCGCCTCGTACAAGGACTGTGACGGCATTCCGATACGCAACCTGCCCGTCGCGTTCACTGTTGTCGCGGGCGAGGCGTCACTGGTGCCGACGGGCATAAAGCAGGCGGCCAATTTCCAGACCGACGAAAGGGGCAGCGTTCTGTTCCGCGTGTGGACCAACCCCGACACTGAGCCGAGCGCCGAACTGCGCCTACGTCTACGCAGTGAATCGAGTTGTGCCAGCAAAACCCTATTTGACCAGGATATCCTGCTGCACGCCATGCGCCCAACGCGCAAGTTAGAGCAGAATGAAGCGAAATTGAAAGGAACCTTCAATGTCTCCGGGGCACATAGCTTTTCTCGCTTCACCCTCAAAGGCAGATTAACGATCAAATTTGAGGCGACGTGGCGCAAACGGGCTCAACTGGTGAGGGACTGGCCAGGACCCAAATATTACAACATTATTGGGCAAGGCGCAGCCACTCAAGATATCTCTGTATCAGCGAGAGCAGGCTGTTCTATAACAGACGAGTTTCTGCCACGAGAAATCCCTGTTACCGTGCTTGGATGGCCTTCCAGAGACATAGAAAATTTGTATGAATTGCATTTCTACAGCACGCAACGTTCATCGATGCTCGGTCCTGGGAAGTGGATTGGTTACGGACCTGACCCTGGGATGCTTTGGAAGGTTTATGCAAAGTGCAAGGCTGTGGGCCAAGACGTCGAATTTCATCCATTCTTAATAGGCTCTCAAATACGACTGGAGGACGGCACTTATACTGGGCGATCCAGCTATGTTACGCCGGGCGACGAAGATAAAGATCCTTACTCCATGACGCTAACTCTGGAGTATCGGTAAAACTCAAATCCAAAGAGACGAAGGCATTCTTGCTGTTGGTCTGAAAGGGCGACTCGCGCAGGTGAGGCACTGATTGGATCTTGCGAGAGACACTGGAGCTGGTATCAAGCGTGAGGAGAGTGTGCTCTCTATGATCGTATCTGCAGTCTCTTGCTTTTTGTGCAACTTTTCAATCCACCGGACCATCGTTCCGCGGGCCGGTGATTTTCTAGTTGAGACTGTCGAAAAACTATTGTTGGAGTCACTTCCTGATTGTGTGGAGACTTGTCTGTGGTAGAATGGGCGCGTGATCGAAACGAGCTGAGCAGATGGAGAACCACAAATGCCTCGATACAAACCTTGCGACTACAATCAATTAATGATGATCCCAGGGAGACTGGAAGATCAGCTTGTTCCGGGCACTCTGAATGATAAGATGACACAGTTGAGTGACGTGCTACGTACAGCAAACGACTTGGGATTGTGGAGCCGGTTTTCGGGAACATAAGAGCGAGGAAGAGGCTTGACCGGCTCACGCTGCGAGGTCGGATCAAGGTGAGTATTCAATGGATGCTCTAATGCCTGGTTCACAACATCGAGAAGGTGGTGCACTTCGGTAGAATCTATGCGATGGCGCCATAGAGAAAATTTGACAAGGAATGGAGGCACGAAACGCCTCTATGCTATGATGGCCGATATGACCACGCCGAACCCGTGCCGCCGGCAAGTGTGCGGAGTGCCCCAGTCAAGCTACGGCACGGCTTTTCCGATGGAGAAAAAATGAGCTGTTCCCAAAATATGGTTCTTCGGCAGTCTGGTTAGCAGTATTTTCGAGGTAACAAAATGATCATTTTAGAGGTTAAGCATAATGGCAATATCGTTGCACGAGCAGGAAGGAGCGATCTGAGCGTATTAAATACAATTGTCGATGCTATTTGTGTTTTAGGGGAAAGCTCTGTAGGAACGAAAACAGAGAAGGAAGGTTTTTATTTGCATTTACATGTTGGGGGTTTATCGGTCTCGTCAGAAGAAGACCCTGGCAATCATTTGCGATGGGTTTCATCAAAACAAATCTCTGTTGGAGATGAGGTAAATATCAGGATATTAGAAGGTAATGACCCAGATCCTCCAGCGAAAGAAAAACCGGGTGACAAAAAAGAACATCTAAAGCATCAGCGCGAGGCTTGGGAATCAGCCAAGAAGTATTATCTAAAATATAAAGATAAATATGAAAAGGAAGGCTGCTAGCCCAGGGCATTCAGTGGATCGCGAGGACCATGCGCCCACTGATTACCGCCGCTGTGCGATAGGGATCATCCGGTATCTGAAGTGAAAAAAGTCATATACAAAATCAATTATCCGAATGGTGAAATTTATGTGGGAAAAGATCTCACCAACAGTATAAACTATTTTGGGAGTGCAAGTAGCGAATTAATTGCCAAGGGATTCTACTGATGAACAAAGGCGGGATTTCTATATTCGATAAGAGATTTTATGGGAGTCAGATTCAGCATCCGATTCTGAGGTAAATCAAAAGGAACTGGATTTCATTCGGGAACTCAAGTCCAATAATCCTGCCATTGAGTATAACCAATGGCCTAAACATAAAGGATAGCGCACAACCAGAAACTCCACCTGACCCCAAGGGCCTCGCGGCCCTCGGGTCAGGTGAGTTCGGCGTTCTGAGAGAGGAAAAGCAATGGGGAAGAAAGCAAGGATCAAACGCAAACGTCGAGGCGAAAAGGAACCTCTGCCAGACGGGCTTTGGGAGGATGCGAACGGAAACCATGCTTCCTTTTTTTTGCCAGGAGAGCCATTGCCGGATGCTGCGGAAAAAACGACTGAGATGTTCCAGAAGAACATACGAGAGTCTCCACTTTGGAAGGAAATGGTTGATCATTTTGGGGAGGAAGAAGCAGAGCGTCTTCTCAAGGGTTGCAAGGCTGAAATCAAGTAAGTTTTCCGGAGACAGCTACTGCTCCTGCCCGATGTCCCACTTACGCGAAACAGGGCTAGGCAACCTAGGCGACCCCCCATTTCTGTCAAGAGGCTAGGATTCAGATGGCTGAAATGTTCACGGAGAAGCAAGGGCAATTCCTGGCATACATATACAATTACACGGTAATAAATGACTGGCCCCCGGCTGAGTCGGACTTGCAACGGTTTTTTCGAACGACGCCGCCAACGATTCACCAGATGATCTTGAAGTTGGAAGAGAAGGGTCTCATCAGTCGCGTCCCGGGCAAAGCGAGGTCAATCAGGGTACTTGTAGACGCTAATGAGATACCCAGGTTGATTAGGCCAGGCTATGGTCAGGAATGACAAAACAAGATGCTCAACCCCACCGGCGTACCTCGGCGGTTGCCTGAAAGCTTGTCGTCCGAGCGGCTTAGCTCCCAGTTAGGCAGTGACCGAATCTATTCACACCCGTAAGGAGATTTCCCTAAATGGACATTCCACGGATCTTCAACATCACCGAAAGTGCTCACCGCATCCATAACCCGTTCACACCCGAAAAGCTCGCCACTCTCGGCGCGGCGCTGCGTCTGGAA
>JAGUZM010000615.1 GCA_020060805.1 Deltaproteobacteria bacterium
GATGTGCTTAGTCGTGGTCTTCGTGATCGGGAAAAGAAAGTTCGTCTTCTTAAAGTAGCTGAATAAATCTACCCCTGCATGATGAAAGAGCTCCGATCTGGCAATATCAAAATATTTCATATAATTGCCGTGCCACACCATGTGCAAAGGATCAAGATCGTAAAATGGGACTCGAAGCTCCACTTCATAACTTTTGTATTTGGCTCTATCCATCATCTAAAATCATGAATTATGAAAATCTTTCGGCGACCAAAATTGACTCCACCCGATGGCTGACAAGAAGGCGATACGGGAACTGACAAATGGGATTTTCTCTCTCTATTCCCCAAAAAAGCGAAAAAGCCATCCAGGGTTGGGACTAATCCGCTTCCAAATCTCCACCGCCATTCATCCCCTCCCTTCAGGGGTGGGGATTCCGGCTTTTTCTCGGAAAGAAGGATCGAGCCACCGATGTGAAGGTAGAAATATACAAATAGGATAATGGAATAGATGATCATTTGGCAAGCATAAAACTCTTGATAGGCGATCCCATCGTGTCCGTGGCATGTCACCGATGCTTCATGATTTTCACCTGGTTAAGAGGCTGATCTGAATGGAAGCGGAGACCACAAAACCATGTTTAAACGATGACTAACAGGGAACCTGTGAGGGGGTCTTTTTGGCTTGAGGTTAACATTCGATTAGATCAGCCCTCTAGTCGGATAAGTCCTTCCTCAGCCTCAGAGGCTGAAACTCAACCCCTTCAGGGCTCTACCCATTGGCGACTTGGCCGAAGAATCCTCAGTGGGTTCAAGGTTGATCGACGGGGTTATCCCGTTCAGGCTACGGTTCGTGGCTTTCTCCTCCTTTTTTTTCTTTGGCTTTTCTATCCTTTACCTTCTTTGTGATTTCTTCTTCGAACCCTCGGTTCGTCGGTCTGTAGAAAATCTTGCCTCTGATTCTTTCCGGCAGGTATTCCTGCTCGACCCATGCCCCGGGATAGTTGTGAGGGTACAGGTAGCCCCTTGCGTATCCCAGCTCCTTCATCAGTTTTGTCGGCGCATTCCGGATATGGAGCGGGACAGGCTGCGCTCCTGAGGATTCGATTTCTCCTTTCACGGCTTTTTCAGCCACATAAAGGGCATTGCTCTTCGGCGCCATGGCCAGGTAGGTCGCCGCCTCTGCCAGGGCCAGCTCTGCCTCGGGCGGCCCGACCTTCTCCCAGGCGTCAAATGCCCCAAGGGCGACCAGGAGAGCCTGCGGGTCCGCGAGGCCGATGTCCTCGGAGGCAAAGCGGATCATCCTTCTGCAGATGAACAAGGGATCCTCTCCTGCCATGAGCATGCGGTAGAGCCAGTAAAGACCCGCCTGCGCATCGCCCCCTCTCAGGCTTTTGTGAAAAGCGGAGATGAGATTGTAGTGCTCCTCCCCGTCCTTATCGTAAGCCAGGGCTTTCCTGCTCAGCGCTTCCTCGACACTCTTGAGGTCAATCTTTTTTTTCTTTTCCTGGTTTTCCGACACATAGTCGGCAGCGATCTCGAGATGGGTCAACGCCACCCTGGCATCACCGGAGGAGAGGTTGATCAGGTGCTCCATCGCATCCGGCGCAACGTCAATCCCCTCCCGGCCAAGGCCTGCCTCCTCGTCCGTCAACGCTCGTTCCAGGATCTTTCGAAGGCCGTCCCTTTCGAGGGGGCGAAGCACCATCACTCTGGCTCGCGAAAGGAGGGGCGGAATCACTTCAAAGGAGGGATTCTGGGTCGTCGCCCCCACAAGAATCAGGAGGCCCGTTTCGACATGGGGAAGGAAAGCGTCTTGCTGGGCCTTGTTAAAGCGGTGGATTTCATCCACGAAGAGGATGGTCGGCTTTCCTGAGAGGGCGTATGCCTTCTCCGCCCCCTTGATCACTTCTCTCAGTTCCTTCACACCCGAGGTGACGGCAGAGAAGGACTGGAAAGGGTTCTGCGAGTATTGGGCCATGAGCCTGGCCAGGGTCGTCTTGCCTGAACCGGGGGGACCCCAGAAGATCACGGAAAAGAGGCGGCCGGACTGAAGAGCCTTGAACAGAACCGTACCGGGGCCGATCACATGCTCCTGACCGATCAGGTCTTCGAGCCTTTTCGGCCGCATCCGGTCGGCCAGCGGTTTTTGCGCAGGCTTCATGCCTTACCCTTTGCACCTTCCCGGCCGGGCCGGGGCATGGCAGAGAAACGATCACACCGGGACAGGGGATTCAGCCAGCACGGGCTTTCGACGTCAGAAGGCTTGCGATTTGGTTCAGGACCCGTTTCATGTCCAGGGGGATGGCGATGATCAGGTCCGCGGAGGACCCTTCCCCTTGACCGGTTTCCTCATGTCCCGCGATCAACGCCACCGGGATCTTATCATTCCCTCTCTTGATTTCTCGCGCAAGGGCGTGGCTCTCCATGTCGGGGGTATGGGCGCCGATGACGGCCATATCGACTCGCTTTTTACGGAGATGATGAAGAGCCTCGGCCCCGTTCGTTGCCGGAGTGACCTTATAGCCTTTGCTCTTCAGGAGCTGACTGAGGAGTTCCCTGATCATATGGTCGTCCTCAATGATGAGGATGTGAGCGCCCTTGATTTTTCCCCTGGCAGCCCCTTTCCGGGCCTTCTCTCCGTGCCCCGCAAGGGGGATTCGGATGGAAACAATCGTTCCCTGATCTTTTCTGCTCGCGATCTCCAGACTGCCCTGATGCTTGCGGGCTATCCCCTGGGCAAGGCTCAGTCCAAGGCCGATTTTCCCATGCCCTTTGGTTGTGAAAAACGGGTCAAAGACCCTTGTCAGCAGGTGCTCCGGAATTCCCACCCCACTGTCCTGGATGAAAACGTAAGCGTAGCCTGCGGTCTCCTCTGTGCTCACATACAGGTCTCCCCCATGGGGCATGGCATCCACGGCATTATTCATCACATGGAAAATCATTTCGTGCATTTCCGATGGATTGGCTTTCACAAGGGACACGGAGCGAAGGTAGGCCTTGAGATGGACCTTTGAATCCCCTTTCTCGTTCTCCTTGAGGTTCGTCTGGGTGACGGCAATCACATCGCTGACGATTTTTCTCAGATCGCACGAGCTCATCTCCGATTTGTCCGGCGTGCCTTCGCAGAATCTTTCCAGCGCCTGATTGAGCCTCATCATCCGGGAGACGGCATCCTGTATGCTCTGGAAGCTCTTCGTGGTCGCGCCGCTTCCGGAATCGCCCCGCTCCTTCAAAACAGGCAGTTTTTCCGAGATAGCCGCCAGCGCCTCGCGGAGGGAACGGCTCACGCCCGCAGCCATGGTCATGAGGCTCTCCGCTTTTCTGGATTCGATTTCTTTTCTCTCTTGTTTCTTTCTTTCTTCGATCCGTTCCAGCCTGCTGACCAGGGCACCCCGTCGGCCGTGGCGTCTCTTTTCAACACGGATTTCGACCTGGATCCCATCACCGTCCTTTGCCACCAGTTCCGTCTCACAATAGCCAAGCGCCGCTTTTCCTGAAAACACATTCTTGTGAATTTGAATAACCTTTTCCTTTGAATCGCGATCGACAAAGTCGATGAAATGCCTGCCCATCGCCTCATCCCGCGTGTATCCGAGCAGATCGAGAGCCTCTGGGTTCACCTCGACGATTCTTTCATCTTCCATCACGACGACAGCCACAGGAAGGTCGTTGAAAAAGGACTCCCTCTCCTTAAGGAGTTTCTGGAGCTCCTTCTGCTCCTTTTTGGCAGAAGCGAGTTTTTTCCTCATCCCTTCATTCTCGGCCGCAAGCCTCTGAAGCCTCTCATCCATGTCTTGTCGTTTTCTCGTGGTCATGGTGATGCTCACAGGATATTGGAAAAATCCGATGCGACCCTCTTCCCTTTTAGATGATACGCGCAGTTTAGACTGGACTTGAGAATGACAGTTGTGTACCGTAGCACAATCGAACGGAACGTGACAACTGCTAAGAACCCGATGACCGCAGCGCTTCTTTTCCCGGTTTCAGGCTCTGCCGTTTCAAGCCCTCAATCAGGCCGGGATCACAAGGAAAATCCCTTGGGTGATCTCCGGGGCCTGCACAGCGGCCTAGCCTCCCCGGGGAATGACCGCCTGAATATCCATATGACGAGGACCTCGTGATTCGGCCAGTGAATTTTGTCCACCTCCATGTCCATACAGAATACAGCTTGCTGGACGGGGCTATCCGGATTGATCAGTTGCTGGAAAAGGCCCACAGCCTCAACATGGAGGCTGTTTCCGTCACAGATCACGGCAATATTTTCGGCGCCGTGACCCTTTTCAGCCTCGCGGCCAAAGCAGGGATCAAACCGATCCTGGGATGTGAGGTTTATGTCGCGCCGACGAGCCGCAAAGACCGCACCCCCTCCGCGGAAGGAGGCCCCAGTGCCCACCATCTTATCCTCCTCGTGAGCAATGAGGAGGGATACCGGAACCTGAGCAGGCTCATCACCCTGAGCCATCTGGAGGGTTTTTATTACCATCCCCGCGTGGATATGGAACTGCTCAGGGAACACAACCGCGGGTTGATCGCCCTCTCGGCCTGCCTGAAAGGGGTCGTCCCTCACCTCATCCAAGTGGGCCGTTTTGAGGAAGCGAGGGAAAAAGCCCTGGATCTGGCGTCCGTGTTCGACAAAGACCGTTTTTTCCTCGAGGTCCAAGCGAACGGCCTCCCGGAGCAGATGAAAATCAATGCCTACCTGAAGGAACTCGCCAGGGATCTCTCCCTGCCTCTGGTGGCCACGAATGATTGCCACTACCTCAGAAGGGACGATGCTGAAGCCCATGATGCGCTCCTCTGCATCCAGACCGGCAAGAGCGTCGACGATCCGAAGCGGTTGAAGTTTGCGAAGGACGAATTTTTTTTCAAGTCCGGGGAAGAAATGGCCGCCACCCTCGGCCGGGAAGATTATTCCGAAGCCCTCGACGCCACCCTCTCCATCGCCCGACGGTGCGATTTTGTGATGGAATTCGGCCACTACAAATACCCGGTCTTCACCCCTTCGGAGGGAGAGAAAAAAAAGAGCCTCAACGACACCATAGAGGAAGAGGCTCGAAAAGGGCTGGAGAGAAGGATCAAGCAGATCGCCGAGGAAGGAAGAACCCTCTCGGCGGATGAGCGAAAGGAGTACGAAGAGAGGCTCCGGTACGAACTGGGTGTCATCACGAGCATGGGCTTCGCGGGCTATTTCCTGATCGTGGCGGACTTCATCGATTATGCCCGGCGGGCGGGCATCCCTGTCGGCCCGGGACGGGGCTCGGCGGCAGGGTCGCTGGTGGCCTACAGTCTCAACATCACCAACATCGATCCCATCAAATACGGCCTCCTGTTCGAAAGGTTCTTGAACCCCCATCGCATCAGCATGCCCGATATTGACATCGACTTTTGCATGAACGGCAGAGACGGCGTGATCCGTTATGTGGCCGAAAAATATGGCCGCGACAACGTTGGACAGATCATCACTTTCGGCACCATGAAAGCGAGAGCGGTCATCCGGGACGTGGGCCGAACCCTGAGCATACCCTATGGAGAGGTGGACCGGATCGCCAAACTGGTCCCAGCCGGTCCGAACGTGAGCCTGGAGAAGGCGATCCAGGAAGAGCCTGACCTGAAAAAGCTCGAGCAAGGGGAGGAACGCCATCGGAAGCTTCTGAGAATCGCCCGATCTCTCGAAGGCCTGCCACGGCATGCTTCAACGCACGCATCCGGCGTGGTCATTTCAGACAGGCCTCTGGTCGAGTACCTTCCGCTGTTCAAAGGCACAAACGACGAAGTCATGACCCAGTTCACCATGGACCAGATCGAGCGACTCGGCCTGATCAAGTTCGATTTTCTCGGCCTCCGGACCTTGACCGTGATCAAGCACGCCCTGTCGCTCATCGATAAAACCACGGGCCGGAAGATCGACATCGATAAGATCCCCCTCGACGACCCGGCCACGTACCAACTGTGCGGCGAAGGAAAAACGACCGGGGTTTTCCAGCTGGAAAGCTCGGGGATGAAGGATCTTTTGCGAAGGCTCAAGCCTGAGGTGTTCGAGGACATGATCGCCCTGGTGGCGCTGTACAGGCCGGGCCCCCTGGGGAGCAACATGGTGGAAGAGTTCATCGCGGGCAAGCACGGCAAAACGAAGATCAAGTACCTTCTGCCCCAGCTCGAGCCTATCCTGAAGGAAACCTACGGCGTGATTCTGTACCAGGAACAGGTCATGAAGATCGCTCAGGTTCTGGCCAACTACACCCTTGCGGAGGCGGACGAGCTGAGAAAGGCGATCGGCAAGAAAAAAGTGGAGGTCATGGCGCAGCACAAGGCCCGCTTTGTTGAGGGGGCCAGCCGCAACAGGGTGGACTCCAAAGTCGCTGAGCGGCTCTTCGCTCTGATAGACAAGTTCGGCGGTTACGGCTTCAACAAGTCCCACTCCGCTGCCTACGCCGTGATCGCCTACCAGACCGCCTTTCTCAAGGCCCACTACCCTGTCCAGTTCATGGCCGCCCTTTTGACCCAGGACATGGGGAACCAGGACAAGACCATCAAGAATATCGCCGAATGCCGGGAGATGGGCATCCGGATCCTGCCCCCTGACCTCAATGAAAGCCAGCCGGATTTCGCCGTGGTGGAGGGTGGGATCCGCTTCGGCCTCGGGGCGGTGAAAAATGTCGGGCTGAAAGCCGTCGAGTCGGTGATCGAAGAGAGGGACAAAGGGGGGGCCTTCACGGATCTTGTCGATTTTTGCAGGAGAGTCGATGGGACCAAAGTGAATCGCCGGGTCGTGGAGAGCCTGATCCAGTGCGGTGCCTTTGATTTCACTTCGACTCCAAGATCAACCCTTCTGGCTGCCCTCGATGAGGTGCTCAAGATCTGCGGGGCAGCACGAGACCCCAATCAGATGAACATCTTCGCCTTCTCGCAGGGGGATGAACCGGTCGCTTTTCGCCACCTCGACCTTCCCCACGGCGAGGAATGGGACGAAAAGGAAAAGCTCCGGAGAGAAAAGGAATCCCTCGGTTTCTACATCACCGGCCACCCCCTGGACAGCGTCAAGCGCGAAGTGGAACGCTTTGCCACTTGCACCATTCAGGATCTCTCCAACCTGGGAGACAAAACCCTGGTGAAGGTCGCCGGCGTCATCGAGAACCTGAAAATAAAGAGGACCAAGCGGGGAGAAAAGATGGCTCTCCTCACCCTGGAGGACCAGACAGGGTCCATCGAGGTGATTGTGTTCCCCGACGTTTTCAACCTCTGCTCCCACTATCTCAAGAGCGATGAACCTCTCCTGGTTTCAGGCACGGCGGAAGTGGACGACAGCAATGTCAAGGTTCTGTCACAGGAAATCATCCCTCTTGAGAAGGTGAGAGGAAAGGCAGTCAAGGCCATCGAACTTCCCCTCTCTCAGGGCTGGATCTCCAGAGATCATCTTGAAGAAATCAAGGACGTGTTCTTCCGGTACCCCGGGGACTCCTCCGTCTTTTTCAGGGTCCCCGCGAACCCTGACAAGGAAATCCTCATTGCCGCTCATCCCCGGTACAGGGTTCTGCCTTGTGACGAGATGGTCAAGGAGATCGAAACGCTCACCGGCCAAAAGGTGATTTATAACTATGGAGAAAAAAATTCGAACCGTCGCCACCCTGAGCACCCATAGCTTTTCAGTCAGCCTGGATGAGGTGCTTCTGAAAAACGGGATGGAGGGGAAGAGAATCAAGGTTGACCATCCGGAGGCTGCGGCCATCATCCCTTTCGTCTCAAAAGACGAAATCCTGATGGTGCGCCAATTCAGGTATGCTCTGGGCAAAGAGACCCTGGAAATCCCGGCAGGGAAATTGGACCCGGGAGAAAAACCGGATGAATGTGTCAGGAGGGAACTGATCGAAGAAACAGGCTACGAGGCAGGGCATATCCGGTTAATCCTCACCTACGCCCCTGCCATCGGGTACGCGAACGAATTGATCCACCTCTTTTCCGGTCATCATCTTCGGAGAGCCCGGGAAGGATTGGATGACAGGGAGATCTCTTCGGTTGAGACGGTGAGCCTCCGCCGGCTCAGGGACATGATCGAAAAAGGCTTGATCGAGGATGGTAAAACCCTTCTAGGCCTCTCCTTCCTGGGGCTGATCGGCGAGGGGGTGAAAACCTGATTTCCCCTATTTGACCTCGCTTTCCAGAAACTTCTTGAGCTTGTTGATGATCGTGACCGGGACCGGGCCGGAATTGGCGTACAGTTTCAGAATCGCGCGGGGAACCTTTGTCGCAGC
>JAGUZM010000592.1 GCA_020060805.1 Deltaproteobacteria bacterium
GCACCTTGGGTAGCAACTGGGTGTAGCGGTTTCCCATGCGACGCTTTCGCTCCAAGAACTCATCTAAACGCTCCAGCTGTGCGAGACCCACGGCAGCCTGAAGGTTGCTCATGCGCATGTTCCACCCCAACCTCTCGTGGACAAATCGTTGTTGAGGCTGGAAGCACAGGTCGCGAAGGGACCGGCAGGTCTCTGCCAGGTTATCATCGTCGGTTAAAATCATTCCTCCTTCGCCGGTCGTCACCAGCTTGTTGGGGTAAAAACTGAACGTACTGATGTGTCCAAGACTCCCGCAAGGCTTTTCCCCGTACGTCAGGCCGTGGGCTTCCGCAGCATCTTCGATGACGAAGAGGTTGTGTCGCTTGGCCACCGTCAGAAGGGGATCCATGTCAACAGGCAACCCGTATGTGTGGACGGCCATAATCGCTCTGGTCCGGGCCGTCATTCTTGATTCGATCTGCCCTACATCCATGTTCCAGGTGCCAGGGTCCACATCCACGAGAACAGGCGTAGCCCCCGCGCGCACAACAGCTGCTGCGCATGAAATGATCGTGAAGGCAGGCAAAATCACTTCATCACCCGGCCCGATCCCGAGAGCCGCTACGGCTACCTCCAGCGCGGCAGACCCGTTGCACACCGCGATCCCGTGCTTCCTGTCGACCCGCCCGGAAAAGCGGTTTTCGAATTCTTTGACGAACGGTCCTTCAGAGGAAATCCAACCCGTCTCGATGCACTGGGTCAGATAATCTCTCTCTTTGCCGTCGAGAAGCGGCTCATTGACCGGGACAAAATCGACCTGTTTTTTCTTTTCCATGGGGCCTCTTTCTACTCAAAATAATCGCTTTTCATGACCCAGTCGTAAAGCGCAGGGTCGTTCTTCACTTGCCTCTGGTGATAAAGAAAGCCTCTCAGCTGGTGGCTCAGAAAAGTCGATGCCGGTTTCCTCGAAAGGAGTCTTTTGCCTACGATGTTCATTTCGCGATAATAGCTTAGGAGCCTCGTTCGACCGTCCCTTATGGATGTGTAGGAGTCGGATATCCCCTGAAGCCAGGCGCGACGGCAGAAATAGTCCAGGGTCATGCGTTCGGCAGGGACGGAATGGGAAACCGAGGCTCTCGGGTGGTAAAGCGCTTTCAGCCCGTGGTCGGTTATGAACCGGCATACGGACGTCTCCCCGTCGCCCCGATACCGAACCATTTCAGGCGGCATCGCATCCGGATGGAAGCCGCCTGCCTCGATGAGGGTCGACTTCCGGATCGAGAAATTGCATCCGAACACGTAATAGGGGGAAGCCTCTTGAGCTTCATCGCCCATATCCAAGATGCTGAGATAGAAAACAACCCTGACTCCTCCACGCTTTTTCCCCCACAGTCGCTGAATCCATGGAGGAGGCTCTTTCTGGAACTTGGGTAGGCTTTTCCCCCCCACGAGGACGACGTCATCATTCTCAAAAGCTTCAGCCACCCCCTCAAGCCAGTTAGGAAAAGCCTCAACATCGTCATCCGCGAAGGTGAGAATGTCGGCATCCGCCGCCTTGAGCCCTGCGTGGCGGCCGACGTGGAGCCCCGGCCGAGGGTCGTAAACATACCGGAAGTTTTGAAGGTCCGCCCGACAGGTTTCGCAGACTTCCCGTGTGTTGTCCGTTGAGCCGTTATCCACGACGATGACTTCGAATTGCCCAGGCGGATACGTCTGAGCTTTGAGGGAACAGAGGGCCCCGTGAAGTAATCCGGCCCGGTTGCGCGTGGGTACGATAACGGAAATGAACATGACCTAAACCCAAGCCCAGTAAATATTTCGCAGTTGCCCCTGCTTCCTTGCGAGAGGATTCAACTTCTCCCGGACGACCCTCTCAACCCCTTCAGCCCAGGCGATATCATGGAGTATCATCAGGCCGCCGGGTTTTAGGTGGGGCAACCAATTTTCAACATCTGAACGGCAGCCAGCGTAAGAGTGGTCTCCGTCCAGGAACAGCAGATCCAGTTTTTCAGTGAAAGCCTTTGCGATGTGCACCGACTCCCCTCGATGGGGAATGATCAGGGAAGCGTAGCGCCGCGTGTTGCGCTGAAATTCGATCCACGTATCTCTCATCCCTTCGCTCATGCCATCGTTGCGCCAGGTATCGACGCAGTGGACTCTCGCGCCGCCGCCTATTTCCGCAGCAGCCGCCGCGAGGAAGCATGCGCTCGCGCCCAGGTAGCTGCCTATTTCCGCGAACACAGCCCCTCTTGTTTGCCTTAGCCCGAGACGATAGAGCAAAAGGCGCTCAAAAGGGGCGACGTGTGTGAAAATGAACCAGGCTTTTCCATGGCCGCGAATCAGAAAACGGGCCCATTCCCGGAGGAGGGACAATTCATGGCGGATCCGCGATGATCTCGGCTGCCTCATGTTGGTCAACGCTCTTAAATCGTTATTCCATCCCTATCTCTTACGACAAAGGAACACATTGATCATGGAAAGCGAAGGCACGGCCAGGGGCTCCAGCATGTCATGGAGCCACCGGAACCATGCCGGCCGCCGGCAGATGATCTGTCTGTACAGGATGGGCAGTGTCAAGGTCACTCCTTTGATCTGAAGGATCTCGAAACCCGCCTTTTCCAGTAAAACTTTGTTTTCACCGATCGGCCTCTCTCCCACGTGGTTGGTTTCAACGTCGGTGCGATCCAGTTTTCCCAGCAAAGCGAATCTGAAGCGGGAGTTCAGGTGGGCCAAATTGGGAACGGACGCCAACAGCCATCCCTCCTTCCTTAGAATTCGTCGTATTTCAGCCAAAGCCCGAGGCTGATCCGCATACGGCAGATGTTCGAAAACATCGAGGAGAAGAACGACTTCAAACGAACGGTCGGGGTAGGGCATTTCCAGCACTGATCCCCGACGGACACAAGGGCTTTCGTAATTCAGATCGATACCCTCGATCCGACGCCCCTGGGCCCTCAGTTTTTCGACCAGCACCCCTTCGCCGCACCCGGCATCGAGGATCCGGGCATGGGCAGGCAGCTGTTGAACGGTCTTCAGGACGAACCGCATTTTCCGCAAATAGGTTGGAGTGTATGACCAATCCGGATCAAGGTGCCGATGGTAATCACCCTTCTTTGCGTACTCCCATCCCCGGTAAATCTGGTCGTGGTCTGGCTTCATCATGTTCCTTCATTGATTTTGGAATTTCACCTTTACCTCACGCTCTGCTTTGCGAGAACCAGGAATTCCATGATCAGTTTTTTTTCCATCATCAGCAAAACAGAGATATAGGTTGTAGATCCGAAGAAGAGGATGCCGAAAAACTTGGACCATGCGCTCCAGGCATCGAATAGTCCTGTCATGTGGACAAGAAAGAAAACGACTCCCCCCATGGCCACACTCGCGATAAAGGGGGATTTAACCGGCCTCCACAGGTACGTCCACGGGAACCCCAGGACCCTGCGGGAAAAAAAGAGGTAGAAGAGGATGGAACTCACGCCCACCACAGCCCGGGCGATGCAAAACACACGAAGTCCATGGGGTGCGGCCCAGATGTAGACCGGAAGGTAGTAGACGATGAGCAGTGCCGTCAACTTCGTGTTGACATCAGGCCTGCCAATGGCCCGATAGAGTTCATGATTGGGCCCTACGACCCAGCCGATCCCCTGCATGAGACCCAGGACTGAGATCACAACCTCGATCCCTTTCCACTTGAGGCCGAAAATGGCGGAGGAAACGGAGGGGGCGAGAAAGACGAGGCAAACCCCGACGGGCAAAGAAATGAGTGCGATGAGCCGTATGATTCTGAGAAATGACTCGGTTAGGCCGGCGGGCGTCGCTTGAAGCCGCGATAAAGATGAATAAATGACGGGCAAGAAATGGTTAAGCAGGCTCCCGAAAACGAAGGTGAGGAACGTGATACCGACCCGGTATACCCCAAGGTCCTCCATTCCGAGGAAATGCCCCAGCACCACCGAATCGCCCCATCCGATCATCCACAGGAGAAACGCCTCTCCCATGATCCAGGCACCGAACCCCAATACGTCCTTGGCCAGGGCAGAATTGAAACCCCAATGGGGCTTCCAGGGGCTGAGCCACCAGAAAAGCCAAACTTCAAGGACACCTCCAAGGAGCGTGCCGTAAACGATGGACCAGGCACCATAGCCATTGAGGGCTAGGGGGATGGAAATGAAACCGGGGACGAGGACGGAAGCGGCCGTGATTTTGAAAAGGCGTTTGAACTGGAACCGGCGCTGAAAGAGAGCCCTGTGGACCGCTGTGAGGCTCGAGGTGAGGATCAGGAGAGACAGGGCTCTAACGACGTCGACCACCTCGGGGCTGCGGAAGAATTCCGAGAGGCCAGGGGCGACTGCAAACAGGGCAAGATAGATAAGGAGTGAGAAGGTGATGTTTATCCAAAAGACCACGTTGGCGAGATCGTCGAGGTTTTCCTCCCGTTGGATGAGGGTCTTGCTCAACCCGAAATCCCACACGATCTGGGCAAATCCGATGACCATCATGGCCACCCCGACGATTCCGAAATCGGCCGGCGTAAGAATTCGGGCCAAGGTGAGGGCAATCACCGGATGGACGAAACGGGAAAAAATCTCCCCCAGGGCGCTCCATTTGACCGACTTGAGAGCGGCTGACTTGACGGTATCGTATGTTTCGCTCTGATGGAGGTCCTTCATCCGTCTCTTCTCAGTTTTGCGGAGCAGTATCTGAAGTAAAACCGGGGGGACCACAGATATCCCAGAGGGACCTTCCGCCCCCTGATAGAGTCCATGGCCTTAGAGATCAGGGGCCTGAAGCCCATGCGGGCGGCGGCATTCACGTTGGACCTGAAGCGGTTCTCTTCAAAAAGGTACTGGAGGTCGGCAGGTGTCAGCCTGTCCGTGAATAACGGAATATTCGGCAATTGTCCCAGTTGTTGGCTCAACTCCGATTGAAACGGCTCACACCAGGAGAACCGCTCGGGGAGAACGCTTCTCTCGCGGGCAATCTGCTCGATCTCTGTCCCGGGAAAGATCATGGTCGGCTGAAACGCAATCGAGGACACGTGCTTAAAGAGGCGGTCCATGAGATCGAGTGTTTTTTCCACATCCTCCATTTCCTCACCCGGGTGAGAAAACATGAAATAGGCTGTGATGAGGATGCCCAGATCGTGGCACCTTTTGCAAAAAGCCTCGACTTGCTCAACGGTGATACCTTTCGCTATGGTTGATAAGATCCTCGGTGAGCCGGACTCCACGCCTATCGCGACCGCTGCGCACCCCGCTTGTTTCATCAACGGCAGGAGGTCCAGGGGGATATTGACCCTGCTCTCGCACCACCATCTCAACCCCAATTTTCTCCTCATCATTTCTTCGCACATGGCCTTTACGTGACGGGGATTGGCCGTGAACGTCAGGTCCAGGAAGTTGAGTGCCTGCACCTCGAAGCGTTCTTTGAAAGCCTCTATCTCATCTACGACAGCGTGGGGATTGCGAAGACGATACCTCATCCCCGCCTTCGAGCAGAAGGCGCAGCTGAAGGGGCAACCCCGCGAGGACATGACGCTGATCGCCCGAAGGCGCTCCGGCGTCCCGAAAAGGTATTCGGGGTATTCCTCCCACGTAAAATCCGTGAAGGCGGGCAGGGAATCCAGGTCCTCGAAGACGACCTGGCGGGGCGTGCCGACGATTTCCCCATCGCTCCTTCTGAAGGTGATGCCGTTGATGTCCTCGAGGGGAGTTCGTCCTTCGATCGCGTTTGCGATTTGCATAATGGTGATTTCCCCTTCACCGTGGACAATGAAATCTATCTGTGGAACCCTCTCGAGCGTATGTTTTGCACAGTGCATGAAGTGCACCCCTCCGGCAATGACGAACGCCGCCGGATGGTTCCGCTTGATCGACTCGGCGGCCCGTATCGCTTCGAACCGCGTGAAGGTTGTCGCCGTGATCCCGTAGAGATCCGCGGAAATCCCTCGAAACACGTCATCCAGGGGAATGCCTTTGTGTTTTGGGTGTTCCAGGTCAAGAATCTCCACGCCATGGGGGGTATGCTTTTTTAGCGAAGAGGCGAGATAGTGCAATGAGAAGGGGCGAGTCAATTGCCAGTGCACTTCTGCATCAGTCTGAGGGGACGGTTTCGCCGGCTGTACGAGGGCTATTTTCATTCGCTCCTTCCTTCAGATGAAACCGGAAAAGAGAGCTCATCGAACTGGATCTTATCCTTTTCGCCCGCATAGGGGCCCTGCTTCACTTCTATCAGAGAGGACTCCTCCAGCATCTCAAGGGAGTGGCCGCCGCCGCAGAGAAGGATGAGATCCCCTTTGTTGAGGATTCTTGAGCCTATGTTCTCCCTATTCGAGGAGTACAAGGTGACCCTGACTTTTCCGCGGCGGAGAATGAGAACCTCCTGGGTGTAGAGGACATGCCTGAGTTGCAGATTGTGGATGTGGGCGCAGATCTTGTGTCCCTGGGGGTGTCTCATAAAAGCGACCTGTTGCGAGAAACTGGGGGGAGTGAAAAATTGGATGCCCGGCTGATCGTATCCAGCCCGGATGATCATGGCGATAGGTTCCAACCCGTGGGTAATTGTTTCTATCTCATTCACTTCTTGCCCTCCCATAGCAGCATATGGGGTCGATGCGTGAGTTTTGTGAGAAAATCCTCGTATTCCTTCCTCGTCAGGACAAGGGTGCGGATTTTTCTCTTTATGTATCGTTCAGTTTTCCTGCTCAAATCGTTGAGGTGTTCCTGGTTGATGTTCCCGACGAGCAAAAGGTCAATGATTCCAGTATCCTTCCCTTCAGCATAATCATCGATGAGAAAGGCCATATCCAACTCGCCGAGCCTGCTCACAATGCCGTCGATGACCTGATCCATGCCTATCACCTTGCTCACCATCGACTTCAACTCCGGGAAAAGGGGGTGGCTCTGATTGGCCGTGTAATAAACGTTTCGGCCATTTTTTTGTGATTTCAGAAGGTTAGTCTTGGTGAGCTGGTTCAGTTCTTCGCGGACGGCATTCGTGGAGACATTAAATTCTTTAGCAAGCTCCCGAAGGTAGGCGCGGGTCATCGGGTTAAAAAAGAATCTGACCAGGAGTTTGATCCTGGTTCTTGAGGAAATGAGTCCTGACAAAAGGTCCTGCATAGCTGCCCCTTTATGAGTAGGAATTCTACTCTTATTCACGCAAAATGTCAACAGCGTTTTGCTCAGGGGCGGGAATCGAGGTTGAAGCGAAAAAGCGGAAGGCGGGGTTTAAGGCTCCTGTTCCCTGAGGACACCTCGCAGGTAATCGCCGTAGCTGCTGTTGGCCATGGACGAGGCGGTTTCCTGCAATTCCTCGCGGGTGATGTAACCCATGCGAAAGGCGATCTCCTCCAGGCAGGCGATTTTGAGGCCCTGGCGTTGTTCGATGATCTGGATGAAATTCGTGGCCTGCACAAAGGACTCATGGGTTCCCGTGTCAAGCCATGCGATGCCCCGGCCGAGCTTCTCAACACGGAGCGCTTTCCTCTCAAGATACATGCGGTTCAAATCCGTGATTTCAAGCTCCCCTCTGGCCGAGGGTTTAAGTGTTGCGGCATACTCCGACGCATGCCGATCGTAGAAGTAGAGGCCCGTGACCGCCCAGTTTGAAACGGGAGAGGTGGGTTTTTCAACGATCTCCTTGGCCGCTCCCTTGGAATCAAAGGTGACGACCCCATATCTTTCAGGGTCTTTCACCCAGTAGGCAAAGATGGTTGCTCCCTTTTCCAGGTTTTTCAGCTTTCGCAAGCTTTCTCCCAGGCTGTCGCCGTAAAAGATGTTGTCCCCCAGGATGAGGCAAGAGGGATGGCCGGCGATGAAATCCCTCGCAATCAGGAATGCCTGGGCAAGCCCTTCAGGTTTCGCCTGTTCGGCGTACTGAAAATCCAAGCCGAGTTGACGGCCGTCTCCCAGGAGTTTCTTGAAGAAAGGGAGGTCCAACGGCGTGGAGATGATCAGGATCTCCCGGATGCCGGCGAGCATCAGCACGGACAAGGGGTAATAAATCATCGGTTTGTCGTAGATGGGGAGGAGTTGCTTTGAAATCACCCTTGTGGCGGGATAAAGACGGGTGGCATGTCCGCCGGCCAGGATAATCCCTTTTGTACCCGGGTTAGCGCCCATTCAACCTTGCTCCGTATTGTTCTTGGTAGTATTCCATGTAGGACCCGTCCAGGATGTTTTCAACCCACCCTGAATGGGCAAGGTACCAATCCACTGTCTGCCGGATACCCTTCTCAAACACCACTTCAGGCTTCCAGCCCAGGGACCTGTTGATTTTTGCCGTGTCCAGAGCATACCTGCGATCATGTCCCGGTCTGTCGGCGACAAAACGGATCAGCTTTTTCCTGGATCGGTCTTGGTTGAAGCCAAGCTTCTCATCCAGGTAATCACAGATGAGGTTGACGAGCTCCAGGTTCTCCTTCTCACAATTCCCGCCGATATTGTATTTTTCGCCGGGCGTCCCTTTTTCAAGGACCGCGAGCAGGGCTTTGCAGTGGTCTCCGACATAAAGCCAGTCGCGGACATTCTTGCCGTCCCCATACACAGGGAGGGGGAGCCCGTTCTTGGCATTGTTGATCATCAGGGGAATCAGTTTTTCGGGGAATTGATAGGGGCCGTAGTTGTTGGAGCTGTGGGTAATCATGGCCGGAAGGCCGTAGGTGTGAAAGTAAGCATGGACCAGGTGGTCTGAGCCCGCCTTGCTTGCCGAATAGGGGCTCGACGGGAGGTAAGGTGAACCCTCCGTGAAGAAACCGGTCCTACCCAGGGACCCGTAGACCTCATCCGTAGAGATATGGAGAAAGCGTTTTTCCGCGTTTTCCCCCCGGGGGCTCTTAGACCAGAACTGGCGGCAGGTTTCGAGGAGGTGGAATGTGCCGTAAATGTTGGTTTTTATGAAGGCTTCCGGGCCGAGGATGCTCCGGTCGACGTGGGACTCGGCGGCAAAATGGACGACCCAGTCGATGCCGAACTGTTCGAAGACCTGCTTGAGGAGACCTTTGTCTGCGACATCCCCTCTGACGAAATGGTACCGGCCGGCAAAAACATCCTGCACATCCTCGAGGTTGGCGAGGTTACCGGCGTAGGTGAGCAAATCCAGGTTGACAACCTTCGCCTTTTTTCTCGCCTCCAGGACGTACCTGACAAAATTGCTGCCGATAAAACCGCAGCCCCCTGTGACCAGTATGACCATAATTTTGCAGACCCCTTCGGTTAAGAGATTTAAATATAAACGGCGGAAATTGTCAATCAACCTTGCTGAGGGTGAGGTTGAGGTTGACTAAGTGTCTGAAAAAAGATATATTTAATACATTGTTCTTCGCTTGATTACAATTTATTTTACAGGGTCGCGAGCGTTGCGGAGATACTGATCCTATCTGCCGATCGCTTTTGCATGGAGAAAAAAAGGGACAAAAGAAGACGGGATGCCCCCCTCGAAAGCCTTCAGGGCTCTCTCAGGGAAGATATGCCCTTCTCAATCACGAAAGTCATAGCCCGAGAGAAGTTCACGGAGAAGATTCCCTTCAGGGAACGCGCTTATTTTCAGATTCTTGGTGAGGACGGCAGGAACCGGCTCATCGAGCTGGGAGCGGATGAAGTGATCATCGGCCGGAGTCCGGAATGCGGGATACAGCTGGATGAAGACAGCGTCTCAAGAAAACACAGCCGCGTCGTGTTCCGCAACGAGGAGTACCAGATCGAGGATCTGAACAGCACGAACGGGGTTTATGTTAACGGCGTCAGGGTCGTGAAATGTGCGTTACGCAACAATGATCACATCGAGATCGGGGGCGTGAAAGTTATCTTCAACGAGGAGAAAACGCTGACAGGGAGATGATCGAAAAGCAAGAGGCAAAGACGCTGATCACCTTTTGGGGAACCCGCGGATCGATTTCCACTCCAGGTCGTGCAACGGAGAAGTATGGGGGCAACACCCCCTGCGTCGCCATCCGTCACGGGGATATGACCCTGATCCTGGATGCGGGAACAGGCATTCGCAACCTTGGGATTGACCTCATTCAGGAGTCTGAAACCCGCGAGAACCATCTTTCCCTCCACCTTTTCCTGAGCCACACCCATTGGGATCACATTCAGGGCTTACCCTTTTTCCTGCCCGCTTATGACAGCAAAACCAGGCTCACCATATACGGCAGCCCCAAGAAGGGGCGCTTCCTGGCTTCTGTCTTGAAAGGCCAGATGGACTACGAGTACTTTCCCGTGTCCATGGGCGCCCTGATGGCCGACATCACCATCAAAGAGGTATCGGAGGAAGCCATACGTTTGGGACCGGTTCGCGTGGACTGGCAGGACCAGAATTATCATCCCGGCGGGTCGGTCAGGTACCGTTTCAGAATACATGATACGATGATTGTTTACGCTACAGACGTGGAACTGGACCGCATATTCCAGAGCGAATACAGCCCGAGAGAGAAAGAAAGCCTCATCCAGGAGTACGTTGATTTCATCGAGAACGCAGATCTCCTGATCGCGGATGGCCAGTACACGGAAGAAGAATACCTTTCCAAAGTGGGGTGGGGGCATTCATCCATTTCCGTGATTTCGGAAATCGCATCCCGGGCCCGCGTCAAACAGCTCGCCATCTTCCATCATGATCCCCAGCACTCCGATAAGTTCCTCGACGACGTGTGGGCAAAAAGCAGGGCGAGATACGGGAGCGACGAGGGAAAGCTTGACATTTTCTGGGCCAGAGAAGGCCTAACTCTAGCCATCTGATCACGCCCGTTTTCACCTTCGTCTTTGCCGTGCGATCCAACATGAGATGCCTGGGTTTGGGGGAGTTGAAGCCAGCCCCTTGCGAAGGGCTATTTTGGGCTTATTGTTATAGAGGTTTGAATCATCTTCGCGGAATGGGGGTTTGAGATCAGACGGGAGGGTTCTACAGGCCACGTGAGTGGGATGAAAAGGGGAAAGGCCAAGGAGTCAATGGCCGCCAGGTAGAAATAGATTTGTCGTTGGAGACCTGTCATGAAGACGCAGCCCAAAGCCTTTGATGATTTTCGCATTGAAACAGAACCGTATTATCTTCCCTCGTTTAACGAAGTGGAGGTCTTCAGCCAAGCCTTTTACAACCGGCTCCCTGTGTTGATCAAAGGGCCGACGGGTTGCGGTAAGACCCGGTTCGTGGAGTACATGTCCTGGCGGTTAAGCAGGCCTCTCATCACCGTGGCCTGTCACGATGATTTGACTTCCGGAGACCTCGTCGGCCGCTACCTGATTCAAGGGAGCGACACCGTGTGGGTGGATGGCCCGCTCACGAAGGCCGTGAAGGCCGGGGCGATATGCTATCTGGATGAAATCGTTGAAGCGCGCAAGGACACCACCGTGGTCATCCATCCTTTGGCGGATGACCGTCGTATTCTCCCGATCGAAAAGCGGGGAGAGGTCCTCGCCGCGGCGCCTGAGTTCATGCTCGTGATTTCTTTCAATCCCGGGTATCAGAGCGTCATGAAAGACCTCAAACCCAGCACCAGGCAACGTTTCGTTTCCCTGGAATTCACCTACCCGGAAGAGGAAAAAGAGACGGCCATCGTGGCTCAGGAATCAGGGGTGTCCGTGGAGACAGCAAAGCGTCTGGTCCGGCTGGGCCGGATGACCCGAAACCTCAAGGAAAGAGGCCTCGACGAAGGGGCGAGCACACGACTTCTCATTCACGCTGCAAAGCTGATTCGCTCCCACATCGAGCCGAAGGAGGCTTGCCGGGCAGCGATCGCCAGCACGATCAGCGATGATGAAGAAATGCAGCTGTCCATCGATGAAATGGCCGCCTCTCTCTTTTAGCTCCCACGACAACAAGTTGCATGGGTGGTCTTAGAAACATGGCTTATGTTGCGAGCAGGAAAAACCTAGACAACCCGGTGCTCCTCCTCTTTCCCATCCCCCTCTACACGGGTTCTCGTGTCTATTATGAGGAAGATCTGGAGGCTCTGGGGTTGGGCAAGGTCCTGGACGGCCTTGAAGAGGAGGCCCGGCGCCATATCCTCGATCATGCGACGACCCTGGCCAATGTTCAACCAGAGCTGGCGTTTCATTTTCTCCTAAAGTTCCGGCACATCCTGAAGCGAATCAAAATGGATGATCTGGGGAAATGGGTCAGCCTCGCCCTGGATCTTTACGATTCGCAAGGCCTCAACGCCGCTCGGGAGTTCGTCCTGGGGCTGGACGCCCATCCCCTCTTCGTCCGTCACTGGGGGAAGGGGGTGGCCCTCCATGACGTCTACGGGATTCTCCTCAACTACCTTCATGGTCTCGGAAAAAGAGAGGTCGCCCTGAAGAGCGATGCTAGCCATTACACCGATGTGGCGACCATCTATGTGCCTGAGAGGATCGCCCTCTGCCCTGACAGGAGCCCCAATTTTCTCCTCTACAAGGTGATGGTGACCCATAAGTTTGCACAACTCAAACTGGGGACCTATCGCCTCGATCTGAGCCAAGCGGAGGGCATCGAGAAAACGTTGAAAGAAAGATACGGCCGGCCCGTCCCACCCAACCTCCCGTCGGCCCTCTCTCGATTCCTCTATCTCTTCCCGGACCCCGGCGCTGCAAGAGACCTTTTCCTTCTCGGAGACACGGTGAGGATCGAGAGATGGATGGGGGATCATTATCCGGGGCTTTATCGTGAGCTCAGGAAGCTCAAAAAACAGTTGGGCCTGAAAAGGGAAAAGCTCAGGGTTCTTCCTCCCAGGAGCCAGGCGATGGAAATGCTCATTTACTGGTGGCTCACGGATGCGCCCACCTCCACTGGAGATGGGTTGATCGTGGGCGTTGCGGAAAAGATGAAACAGCCCCTTTTGACTCTGAGCGACGAAGGCCGAAGCGTTGAAGATGTGGCAGAGACGGTGGCAGAACTCTACCGCATCATGGATGAGCTGTCCGGGCCGTACGAACCCGTGGAGGGGGTGCCCTACATAGGGGAGTTGAGGCCTGAAGAAGCGGAGGCAGGGCGCAGACGGAAACGTGAATCCACGCGCCTCAAGTTTCGCCAGGAACTGGCCAGGCTTTTGGGTGACCTGCCTGAGCCGATGGAGGTGAGGGTCGAGGCGTCACCCAAGGAGCCTGGCCCTGCCGGTCCGAAGACGCCGCAGCAGCAGGAAGTGCCGAACCAGCTCTCCGTGGACGGCAACCCCCTCCCTGTCCCCGAGGGAATGCAGAGAATCATCGAAGAGATCCTTGAGGACCTGGGATGTATCCCCAGGTCATATCTGGCCGTGACTGACGAGATGTCAGGCCATCACTTTCGTCCCCTCTGCCGGGTGGCCGCAGAGGATGAAATCCTTCCCCAACAGGCGCAGGGCACGGGATACGTTCTTCCCGAAGAGGGGGAGAACATACACGCCATCGATGAATGGGATTACCGAAGGCAGGGATACCGCAAGAAATGGGCTTTGTTGAGGGAGAGCACCGCCCCATCCGGGGTCCTCGATTTTGCGGACGAAACCCTGAAGCGGTATCACGGCATGGTGCTCCGGATCAAAAGGCAGTTTGAGCGCATCCGGATGGGTCAGACGACCCTCC
>JAGUZM010000031.1 GCA_020060805.1 Deltaproteobacteria bacterium
CAGACGAGCGCCCACGATGAGCTCAACGGATACGTTCCTGCGGGCATCCCCTACGAGGAGGCCCTCCAGTTGCGCAAAAAAGACCCCAAGAAGTATGTGGACATGGCCCTCAACTCCATGGCTGTGCACTGCCGGGCTATCCTGGAGATGAAGGAAAAAGGGGCTGTTGCCTTCGACTATGGGAACAACCTCCGCGCCCAGGCCATGAAGCGGGGCGTAACCAATGCGATGGACTACCCGGGCTTTGTCCCTGCCTACATCCGCGACCTTTTCTGCCACGGGGAAGGGCCTTTCCGATGGGCCGCTCTCTCCGGAGACCCCCGGGACATTGAAATCACGGACCAGGCCCTGACAGAGGCCTTTCCGCAGAAAGACCGCATGGTCCGCTGGCTTCAGACAGCCGGCCGGAAAGTGAAGCACATGGGCCTCCCCGCCCGGATCTGCTGGCTCGGTTACGGGGAGCGGGAAAAGGCGGGTAAGATCTTCAACGACCTCGTCGCATCGCGCAAGGTATCCGCGCCGATCGTCATCGGCCGGGACCATCTGGACTGCGGGTCTGTTGCGTCTCCCTACCGGGAGACGGAGTCCATGAGGGACGGCTCGGATGCTGTGGCCGACTGGGCCCTCCTGAACTGCATGGTGAACGTTGCATCAGGGGCGAGCTGGGTCTCCTTCCATGACGGAGGGGGCGTTGGCATCGGTTACGCCCTGCACGCGGGCCAGGTCTCGGTGGCCGACGGCACCAAGGAGGGAGAACTCAGGGTGACCACGGTTTTGCGGAATGACCCGGGAACGGGTATTGTTCGCCATGCTGACGCGGGCTACCCCACGGCCGTCCAGGTGGCTGAGGAGAAAGGCGTCAAGCTGCCCATGATCAATATGTATAAGTAGCAGGAGCCAGGAGGCAGGAGCCAGGAGGCAGGAGCCAGGAGGCAGCCGGCTACGCTGTGCCGTAGAGGACGGAAAACAGGGGACAGAAGACCATGAAGAACCAGTTGATCGAGTGCGTGCCCAATTACAGTGAAGGGCGCCGGCCCGAGGTCATCGAGGAGATCGTCGCGCCTTTCCGCCGGCACCCGGGGTGCATGCTCCTGGATTACCGCGCGGACAAGGACCACAACCGCCTGGTGGTGAGCCTCGCGGGCCAGCCTGGTCCGATCCAGGATGCCCTGATCGAATCCAGCAAGGAGGCGATCTCCCGGATCAACCTGGAGCAGCACAGGGGAGGCCATCCCCGGATCGGCGCTGTGGATGTCATCCCCTTCATTCCAATCCAGCACATGGACATGGAGGCGTGCGTTCAGCTGGCCCGTCGTTTCGGTAAACGTTTTCACGAGGAGACAGGCGTTCCGGTCTATTATTATGAGGAAGCGGCCCTCAGGCCGGAGCGCCGGGGCCTGGAACTGATCCGCAAGGGCCAGTTCGAGACGCTGAAAACGGAAATTGCGCAGCCTGAGCGGCACCCTGACGTGGGGGAGCCGAAAATCCACCCCACCGCCGGGGCTACCGTCATCGGCGCGAGGAAGTTTCTGATCGCCTTCAACGTCAACCTGGGCACCTCGGATCTCAAAATCGCCAGGGAGATTGCCAAGGCCGTCCGCTCGTCGAGCGGCGGGCTGGGCCATGTCAAAGGCATCGGCCTCAGCCTCCAAGAGCGCGGACTTACCCAGGTGAGCGTGAACATCCTGGATTACGAAAAAAATGCCCTTTATCGCGTTGTTGAACTGATCCGGACGGAAGCGAGACGATGGGGCGTTCCGATCGTGGAAACGGAAGTCTACGGCATGATCCCAGCGGCAGCCCTCCTGGAGAGCGCCGCCTATTACTTGCAGCTTGCCGGTTTCGAGCCAAAGCAGGTGCTCGAACTGGCCCTGCTGGACCTCTTGGCCAAGGAAGAACGAGGATGAACCTAAGAGACCTGACCGTCAAAGAACTCCTGGACAAGGTGGCAGGCGAATCCGCTACACCGGGCGGCGGAAGCGCATCTGCCCTGGCCGGGGCACTCAGCGCATCCCTCTGCGCCATGGTGGCCCGCCTCACCCTGGGAAAGGAAAAATACCGGGGAGTCTGGGATGACATGGAACCTCTCCGTGCCTCGGCTGACGCTCTGGCCTCTCACTTCCTCGATCTGGCAGAGCAGGACTCCGAGGCGTACAACCAGGTCCTCGCCGCCTACCGGATCCCGAAAGAAAAGGAGGCGCAAAGGAGGGAAGCGATCCAGGCCGCCTTAAAAGGCGCAACCCACGTGCCCATGGAGACCCTTCGGAGCGCTGCGAGGCTCGTGGATCTCATCGACGGGGCGATCAGGAAAGGCAATCCCAACTGCCTGACCGATGCGGGGGTCTCGGCCCTGCTGATCCGGGCAGCTGCGGCGGGCGCTGCTTACAACGTCAGGACAAACCTTTCAGGGATCGAAGACCGGGAGTTTAAGTCCCGGCTGAGCGCCGAAACATCCGATTTGACCGGCCGCATCGAACGCGGCCTGGAGGAGCTCGTAGGGATCGTGGAGACCCGCCTCGATTGAGGCGCGGATCGGGATTATCCGGGAGAGGGAAGATGTCTCGCCGCACCTTGTGGACGAACGTTCAACTGGCCACGATGACAGAGGGCAGCCCCTACGGCGCGGTCAGGGACGGCGCCCTCGCCCTATCCGAAGGAAAGATCGCCTGGCTCGGCAGGTTCAAGGATCTCCCCTCCGAAATTCATTCATCTGCTGATGAGGTGATTGACGGTCAGGGCCGCTGGGTCACCCCGGGCCTGATCGACTGTCACACCCACCTTGTGTACGCCGGCCATCGCGCCGGGGAGTTTGAAATGCGCCTTCAGGGCGCATCCTACGAGGAGATCGCCCGCCGGGGTGGAGGCATCCGCTCCACGGTCGGAGCGACGCGAGCCGCCGACGAAGCCGCTCTCCTCCAGCAGAGCGAAAGGCGACTCACTTCGCTCTTGAACGAAGGGGTGACCACCGTTGAGATCAAATCGGGATACGGGCTGGACCTTGAAACAGAGATGAAGATCCTCCGGGTGGCCGGCCGCCTAGCCGGTAAGTTCCCGGTCACGGTCTGCCCCACCTACCTCGGAGCGCACGCCCTGCCTCCCGAGTTTGAGGGACGAAGCGATGCCTACATCGATTTCGTCTGCCGTGAGGTTTTGCCCCGCCTCGCTGCCGAGAAACTGGCCACCGCGGTGGATGCCTTTTGTGAAAGAATCGGCTTCACACCCGAGCAAACGGAAAGGGTTTTCAAAGCCGCCACCGGCCTCGGGCTTCGGGTCAAGATCCACGCCGAGCAACTCTCCGACCAGGGAGGAGCCGCCCTGGCGGCCCGGTACAAAGCCCTTTCCGCGGATCACCTGGAGCACCTGTCCGAGGCAGGCGCCAGAGCCCTTGCAGGGAGCGGGACGGTGGCCGTCCTGTTGCCGGGCGCGTTCTATTTCTTGCGAGAAACCCGGGTTCCCCCGGTTGACCTGTTGCGGCGGTACTCTGTCCCCATGGCGGTCTCCACGGATTCCAACCCGGGCACGAGCCCTGCCGGCTCGCTCCTGCTCATGCTCAACATGGCATGCACCCTTTTCCGGTTGACCCCTGAAGAAGCCCTTGCGGGGGTGACGCGGAACGCGGCCAAAGCCCTCGGCCTGGAGAAGCGGATCGGGACCCTGGAAAGAGGAAAAGACGCGGATTTCGTGGTGTGGGACATATCCGAACCGGCGGAACTCGCTTACGCCTTCGGGATCAATCCGCGCCGCTTCGTCGTCAGGCACGGCAACATCGTAAACTGGTTTCCTAGTGTAGCGGCCCCACCTTGCTCTCCACCTCCTCCAGGAGAGTGCCCTCCCTGATGAGGGCCAGGATTTTCGCTATATCGGTGGAGAGGACGCGGTCCTTCTCCAGGTGAGACACCGCTTTCCGTATGACCCGATAGGCTGCGAGCGTCCCTTCGCCCGGTTTCAGGTTCGTGAAAAGATCCAGGGCCTGAGCCGCGCAGAGGAGTTCTATCGCCACAACGTGCTCCGTGTTCCTCACCACCTCCCGGCACTTCCTGGCTGAAATCGTGCCCATGGAGACGTGGTCTTCCTTGTTCGCCGAGGTGGGAATGGAGTCGACGCACGCGGGATGGGACAGGATCTTGTTTTCTGAAACCAGGGCCGCTGCCGTATACTGGGCGATCATGAAACCCGAATTGAGCCCTCCCTCCTTCACCAGGAAAGCGGGAAGCCCGCTCAGAAAAGGATTGACCAGCCTTTCAACGCGTCTCTCCGAGATATTCCCCATTTCCGAAACCGCCATGGACAGGAAATCGAGAGCCAGGGCGACAGGCTGGCCGTGGAAATTTCCCCCCAGCAGAAAGTCTTGCGATTCAGGAAAAATCAGCGGGTTCCCGGTGGAGGAGTTCATTTCCGTCTCGATCACCTTCTGGACATAAGCCATGGCGTCTTTGGTCGCGCCGTGCACCTGAGGGGAACACCTCAGGGTGTAGGCGTCCTGAACCCGGGAGCAGTCCTTGTGGGAAGTGATGATCTCGCTGTGCCTCGTGATCCGCTCCATGTTGTCAGCTGCCGCGGCCTGTCCGGGGTGCGGCCGGCGCTCATGAATCCTTTGATTGAACTCGGTTCTGCTCCCCATCAGAACCTCGAGGCTCATGGCCGCCGCAATGTCGGCGATTTTGGAGAGCCTGAGGCTGTCATAGGTCGCCAGCCCGCCGATGGCGGTCATGACCTGCGTGCCGTTGACCAGGGCGAGCCCTTCCCCTGCTTCGAGCCCCATGGGGTCGAGGCCGCATCGCCGCAGGGCCGCCTTCCCCTTCATGCGCTTCCCCTGGAAGAAAGCTTCCCCGAGTCCTATCAGCACGAGGCCGAGATGAGCGAGGGGAATCAGGTCGCCGCTCGCTCCCACCGATCCCTTCTCCGGCACAAAGGGGATAACATTCCTGTTCAACAGGTCAACGAGACGTTCGGCGATTTCAAGGCGGATGCCTGAATTCCCCCGGGCAAAGTCTTTGACCCGAAGGAGCATGATGGCCCGCACGCTCTCCGAGTCCAGGATAGGGCCCACCCCTGCCGCGTGGCTCATGAGCACATTTTCCTGGAGCTTGCGCGTGTCCTCCCTGGAAATGGCCACACCGCTCAAGGCGCCGAATCCTGTCGTGACCCCGTACACGGTCTTACCCTCCTCCACCCACCGCTCGACGAGGCGCCTCGAATCGAGAATCCTTGCCCTGGAATCCTCGCTCAGACGGACTGTGGCGCCTCGCCTCGCCACGGCGACGAGGTCTTCGAGTGTCGTTCCATCCATCCCCAGACTGATTTCTTCCATCGAACAGGCACCTCCCTACGCTATGATGATCGCCGAGCCCTCAACCCTCACCTGGCAGCCTCCCACGCTCTTGCGGGAGGAAGCGTTTCCTTCACGAAAAACCCTGCCACGAGGGAGACCACGGCGCAGGACAAGCAGAAGAGAAACATGTTCTGATATCCTGCCACGGTGTACCCGGAAGCGCCCTCCCCTCCCCGGCTGACGATCCATCCCATGACGACCTGAAAAATCGCGGCGCTGAAAAAAGGAAAGAAGTTGACCACCCCCACCGAGGTGCCCGCAATGCGGGCAGGGAAAAGTTCTTTCGCAGCAGTTGCCACGACCTGGCCGATCGCCCCTCCGGCAAAGCTAAAAGTGAAGTAGAGAACGTACAGAGCTGAAAGAGGCAACCCCTGGGGCCTCAGATAGAAAAGGCCGAAGACGACGACGAGGATGGCGCTGCACCCGATGAACACGCGCTTCCGGCCCACCACGTTTGAGGCAAAGCTCAGCACGGGACTCCCTGCGAT
The DNA here is from genome assembly GCA_020060805.1 of Deltaproteobacteria bacterium. Lineage (GTDB taxonomy): Bacteria > Desulfobacterota > DSM-4660 > Desulfatiglandales > HGW-15 > JAHECH01. The sequence goes on from JAGUZM010000031.1 coordinate 5,821, forward strand.
CAAAGAGAAAGCGGACAAGGAAAGGACAGCCCCGGCCCCTTCTTTGCTCATCCCGTAAACATGGATCAGGTAGGGACCGGCCCAGAGCCCTGCCAGGGCGAAAAAGATCCCGACCGTACAAAAATCCCAGACGCACAGGGGCCAGAAACGGCCTGCAGCGACCACCTGTTTCACACCCTGCCAGAGCCCCACCTTTTGAGCAGCACCGCCTGTTTCGTGCCCGTAGACGGGATCGAACCCCATTTCCGCCGGCCCGTCGCGAACGATCCAGTAGACGAGCACGGACAAGACGAAGCTGAAGAGGCCCACGCTGACAAGGGTCATCCGCCATCCGATCTCGTTGCTCAGCCAGGCCAAGGGTGCGCTCGACGAAAGCACGCCCACGCCTCCCGCGGCCATGAAAAGGCCGCCCATCAAAACAAAGCCCCTGGGCGTGAACCATTCCGAGAGGAGCTTGAAGTTGCAGACGAAGACAGTCGAAACACCCAGGCCGACCAGGACTCGGCCGATGATCGCGAACTCGAGGCCCGTCGCCATACCCATGAGCACGGACCCGAGGCCGGCGAGGACGAAAAAGGAAGCCACCGTCTTTCGAGGGCCCCAGGAATCGGCAAGAAGACCCACCGGCACCTGCATGATCGCGTAGGGATAGAAGTACGCAGACCCCAGAACACCCAGGAGCGTCCCCGTAGTGCCGAAGGCTTCCTGCATGTCCAGGGCGATCACGGCGGGACAAAGACGGTGGAAATAAACAAAAACGTAAGTGAGAAAGATCGTACCGCATATCAAATACCGGTACTTCGAGGCCGTCGAAACCGTCAACCGATCTGGATATTCAGTGCCCAACGGGTCGCCACACCCCTTCATCAAGCCAGAGTCTCGAGAAAGGCTCGGCCACAGGGAGAACCTTGCCCTTCAGTTCGTTTTCCTCGATCTCAAACTCTTGATCGATCATGGGGTCCCACGGTTCCAGGATTAGAGCCCCTTTTTTCAGCATGATCAGATAGGGCAACCGCGCCTCCCCCCACGGCTTTGCTTGGCTCCCTGCTTCGAGATCCTGCATGGTCGGGTAGGAGAGGAGCTCTTGGAGAGTCACGATCGTGGGTGG
>JAGUZM010000004.1 GCA_020060805.1 Deltaproteobacteria bacterium
AAAGGCCCCAGATAAATCGCCTAAAAGTTTTTCGAATGGCGGGGGTGCCTTATATGGATTTTCACGTATGACTTCAATGAGTTGTTTAGCTTTTGAGCGCAGACCTGCAGCAGAGAGTTTTTCGGCGTCCTTTTGAGCCTGTTTGGTGAAAACGATTTGCCACATTACCAGTCAAGTTCCTGGGTGCATTCCTCGATGGGAGTGGCTAACCCTTCTCGAATTGAGTCCCGCATGCCGGGTATATTCAGAAGATAAATCGTTTCCTGTATGGCTCGCCAGTCATCCTCTGAGATAAGCACTGCATTAACACGTTTGCCTTGTATGATAATCGGTTCGTGGGAGGAAGCGGCCTTGTCGATAAGCCTGTAAAGCTTTGATCTTGCTTCAGTAGCTGTTAATGTCGGCATATTTTCACCTTGATGTAATTTGATGTTTTATCTAAAATGTACGTCATTGCGTACGCTTTGTCAACTTCTATCTTTGAGGCATAACGAGCCTGGCGAAAAACCCTTTTTTGAGATTATTTTTGTGGCTGCAAAGCGTACCGCCGAAAAATTTGATCAATGCGTTCTGCTTTCTCCTACAAGGTCTTGATCCGCTTCTGTCTCCTCCGCCTATCCGAATCAGTTTTCCCTTAATTCATATATTTTATCTGCCGCGCGGTGCTCCTTAACCGCCTCCTTCACCTTCCTCTCAAGTGCTTCCTGTTTCTTCTTCAGCTCCTCAAATGTCCCGCTCCACTCCTTTGACGCATTCGACGTAAGCTTCACTCCGTCTAGACTGAAATGCGTGCCTCCAAGCAAATCCTCTTCCTCGCAGATCAAAAGCACCTTAGTAAATAACGAGCCAATTTCATTGTCTATGGATGAAACAAAGGCGGCAATCGTGATGTGATCAGGCTTTTCTCCGCACGCTAACGCCATGAAAGTTATATTTTCCAGGCATGCCCGCTCCAATGACCGCGATGAGATCAATCCGCGGCAATAACCAAACAGAACGACCTTTATCAATATCTTAGGGTCAATCGCCTTGCGCCCGGTTTCATCGTTTTGATAACGTTCCTCAAAAATGCTTAAGTCAAGGCGTTCCTCAACAACATGATGTATCGCGGATTCCAACGTCCCTGGCATCAACTGGTTTTCCAGGGATACCGGCACCATCAGCAACTGATCGTAGTCGTAATGCTTGTAACGCGCCATCTTCATATCCTTTGGAAGGGAAATGGGTTTGAAAGGATGATGAAGACTATATCATATGATTGGTATATGTAAATAAATTATGGCATTATTTATTAAAGTCATTTATAAAAGCTGCTTTATAAGCATACTAATTATTAATCGTTATTATTGCATCGGATAATTTCACAATGTAATATTCAACTATGCTTTTTCGACAGCCTCAACAACAGTCATAACCGGCGCCAGGCTTTATCGGCGTCCGGTTGATGAATTCGTTCGGCGCTCTTCTGATCATTTCCATTTTCTGAAGATGTTCATTTGCTGATCTCCTGCGACAATTCCGCTTCAATCTCTTCCACTGTCGGCAGGCTGGACTTGAGGTTCTCCGGCAAGGCGCGGGTCAGTTCGTAGTCAGAAATGCCGATAGGTTTGTGAATGTCGCGCAGGGCGTATTCAGCCAGAATGCGATCCTTGGTCTGGCAGAGAATCAGGCCGATGGTGGGTTGATCAGTTTCGTTTCTGAGTTGGTCGTCCACCACCGAACAATAGAAGTTCATTTTGCCGGCATATTCCGGCTTAAAGTCACCCTTCTTCAGTTCAACAACGATGAAGCAGCGTAGTTTGAGGTGGTAGAAGAGCAGATCGAGGTAAAAATCCTTGTCGCTCACCTCCAGATGATACTGACGCCCGACAAAAGCAAAACCAGACCCAAGTTCCAGCAGAAATTTCTCAAGGTGCCGGACCAGCCCGGTCTCCAGCTCCCGCTCATGAAAAGGTTCTTCAAGAGTCAGGAAGTCGAAAAGGTAGGGATCTTTGAGTAACTGCCGGGCAAGCTCCGACTGCGGCGCGGGGAGGCGGGTTGAAAAATTGCTGACTGACTGTCCGTGTCGATCATAAACCCTATCTTTGATCATCGCTGCCAACGTATCCCGTCCCCAGCCATGTTCGATAGTTTGCTGCATGTACCATAGGCGAGTTGGTAAATCTTTGACCTTCTCCATCAGCAAGATATTGTGTCCCCAGGAAATTTTTGCAACGTGCTGTTGCAGATTTAGATGATTACTCAATGTCCCGGTCTTTGTCGAGGACTGGAGCAATACCCCCTCCCGGGCAGACGATCCCGGCAATTTTGCAACGGCCTGTTGCAAAATTGGAGGTTCCCCGTACTCACGGAAAAATCGAATCATGTACCCGATATTCCGCTCGGAAAATCCCTTTACCTCGGGAAGTTCATTGCGAATATCCCTGGCCAACCTAGGAATGATCCCGGCGCCCCAGCCTTCCATCTGCTGGCGTTGGTGAATCATCCGTCCAATGTCCCAGTACATCAGAATCATCTCCGTATTGGCGGAGAAAGCCGCCCTGATCTGGGCCCGGCGGATTCGATCTTTGATCTCGGTCAGGAGACCTCTGTAAAAGACCAGATTAGAATTCATGCCTAAATCCCCTTCGAGATCTCACGGATGAGATTATTCAGCTCGCTGCACTGCTTTGCTGAGAATAAACCATGTGAATATGCGGTCTTCATTTTACCTTGGGTCTTTATCACGGCGAGTCTTGGCCGTTGAAAGAATGACAAAATCATGCTCCAGGAGAAATTCGGCAAGGGCAAACCCTTCTGTAATCTCGACGGAATTTTGGAAACACCCAATGGCAATTTCTTCCGCTTCGTTAACGTTTGGGGTAGCGCTGTTGACTTCATCGCATAAAGCATCAATTTCCCGAAAGAGATCCCGTGAATCTTTCCCGCTTAGTTGCTTATCCATTATGGGACTCCTATCAATCAAAGCCGAACGTTCCGCATAACCGGCTGGCAATGAAGCGCAGCGCAATTGCCAGCCCGAGTTGATGCGGTTGTTATGCAGAGTTATTTGCCTTGCTTTTTTTGTAGACAAACTCAGGGTCGAGGTCAACGCCACAGTCCCACTCAACCGTGTCAAATGCAACCCGCACCCGCCTGAATGCATCATAATCCTTGATTCGCTGAAATATGCCAAAATCAAGGATCGGCTTCATGTCAAGATAGCCTTGCTCTCCATTATCGAAGACAATAGAAAGTATATAGTCGTCTCCTGGAATAACTTCTTTCACTGCAGGGTACATGGTATCACTCCTTATTGAAGAGGTTGAATTTTGAAGGGCTCTTCGCCATTCATCACCAGCTTCCAATCTGCCATTAGCTCATCTTGATGCAACTCGGCCCAAGCCAGCACCAGTTTTCTCTGCCTTCCGGGAAGGTCACCATCAATAACCTCACACGAGCGAATATCCACAGAAGCCCTAAACTAGTTGTAATATACATGAAAATGCGGCGGCTGATGTTCACCCGGCACAAAATACATCCGGATGATAATCCCATAAGACATTGAAATGGTTGGCATAGTAATATATCCTTTCTATATGCGCTGTACGCAATCGATCGGATTACCTCATTAAGCGAAGCTCTTGTGGTCATCTGCTTTCTTGACGGGCATTCTCAATCTCATAAAGTTGATGGACAACCAGAAGGGTCTGCTTAAGTATGTTCTTGGACTCTTCTTTTCCCACAATGCGATTACCGTGTATGATGTAATTTGTCCCCGTTCTTACTTTATGAAGAGGTTTGCGTATTTTGTCAAAGACACCGACCTGATCACATAACTGATTAATCAGTTCGTAGAGTTCAGGAGTTCGAGATGATAGCTGGCTGATATTGCGTGAATCCCGTGGAATAATTTTATTTATCACAGCGAGGTCTTTAATGCAACTCTCGATTATTGTGCGGCAAAGCGAAAAGACAGCATTGTATTGCTGAAAGGTATAGCAATTGCGGGCTTCAGCTACAAATCTTGAAAGATTGTCTGGTATCTTTCCACACGACAGGACAAGAGAACCTATTTCATAAAGGCCTTGTATATACTCGTAATGGCTGAACCAAGAATAGAACAAGTCCGAGCCAAGATTCTCTATGTCGTTTTCGTCGAGTTCACCCTTGAGGAATTCTTTTATCGTGCCCCCAGACATAGCCTTCTCTACTGAAAGCGGTTCATCGGACATTATCCTCTGAATCATGAGACGGGCATCCGGGTTTTCAATTTTCTGTAGATTTACAAGAGGATGCTCAAGGCCATAACTGCGAATGTGCTTTTTTGAGTTATTAAATTCGACAATGTACTTGCTGAGTTGCTCCACATCCCAAGTGGCTATGGCTTTGATAATGAGTTTGTCCAACTCTTTCAAGCGCAAAGCTTTTTGAATCATATCATCTGTCATATGATCCTCTCAACGGTCCTTATTTCGAGCTTCGCTCTTTTTGGTATAATCGGGATAGGGGGGAGCCTCTCGTACCATGGCGGTTCGGTTGAGACGATCTTTTGACGTACAGTACAGGCACACCAAGCGAAACGAAATAACTGGCTGGAAGAGCAAACGCCAGTCCGTGGCTCCTACTCAACCGCCAAGGGCCATGCGCAGACTTTGCCGTATTCCACGCCAAGTCACGGCTTACGCCACGCTTGCGCAGTTCACGGTAGCCCCGCCTGCCCCATTGCTTCCAGAGATAACATCGCAGACGCCGCCTGACCCAGGAATCCAGTTCTTTCAGATAAGAAAGGGCCTCGGCAAACCGAAAGTACGCCTTCCATCCCCTTAAGTACTGTCCCAGCTCAGCCGCGATCCCCACTATGCTCCTTCCGCGTGTACGATCGGTCATTTCCTTGATCCTTGCCTTGAACCGTTTAATAGCCTCGCCGCTGACGCAACGTCGAAAATCAAGGCGAGTAAAACTGAAGCCCAGGAATTTCCTCTGCCAAGGCCGCGCCACTGCACTCTTGGCTTCATTGACCTTGAGCCTGAGGCGCTCTGAGAGGTATCCGCTGACACTTTTCATCACCCGACATCCAGCTCGTTTGCTTCGGACATACACGTTACAATCGTCCGCGTACCGCACAAAGCGATGCCCCCGTCTCTCCAGCTCCCGGTCGAGCCCGTCTAGCAGCAGATTCGCCAGCAGTGGGGATAACGGCCCGCCTTGTGGCGTCCCTTCCGTCGTTTCATGAAGCGCATCGTGGTCCAGAACTCCGGCTTCCAGGAATCGTCGGATGGTTCTCAATATCCTCCGGTCCTTTACCCTCCTCGCCACATCGCTCATCAGCCTGTCGTGGTTCACTCGATCAAAGAATTTCTCAAGGTCCAGGTCTACTACCCAGGTGTAACCATCCTGAAGATACCTCTGAGCACGCCCTATCGCCTGGTGAGCACTCCTTCCAGGCCTGAACCCAAAGCTAAACTCAGAAAATCCCTGGTCCCATTCCGGTTGGAGCACTTGCAACATCGCTTGTTGAATAAAGCGGTCCACCACCGTGGGAATCCCCAGCTTATGCACCCCACCTCCCGGCTTCGGGATTTCCACCCGCTTCACCGGTTGAGGCGCGTACGCTCCCTCCAGAAGAGCCACCTTCAGTCGTGGCCAGTGGTCCTTGAGATATGGCCCAAGCCCTTCGACCGTCATCCCATCTATTCCAGGGCTCCCGCCATTACGCCTCACCTGCTTCAGTGCCCGGATAAGATTGTCTTTCTCGACAACCCGCTCCATAACCTGTTCATCTTCAGACGGACTCTCGGTCACGGCGTCGCCATGAAACACCTCGCCCTCTAAACGCAAGGGCAGCCACATTTGTATCGCCGGCCTGCTGCTCATGAGACATCCATACCAATCGTCCACTCACACCGTTCGGGCCTTCGGAGGCGACATGATCCCAAAATCATCCCGTTTAGGCCGAGAGTTTCCGTCACCTGCTCTTTCGGCGTGCAGGGCGGGTTCCTAGTTCGTCCATGCAGGCTTCCTCTGTTATCTGTTTCCTCCCTCTTACTATGCCCTCTGCTGACTTCTCTCATGCGGTCAGGGTTGATTACTCTCCCCTCAGCTCTACCCGCAGGCAAAGTACATGAGAGACCTCCCGGGGTAAGACACAGAACCTTCCAAGCATAAGCGCCGGATTTATAAAGCACGCCCCTCTTGCCGATGGAGGGCTCCGTGGTCACGTGCCCACTCGCCCCGGACGTACCACACCTCATATCCGGTTCCTGTTCGTCGCCCCGCGTCTTCGGATTGGGCTTCCTTCAGACCCCGCCTCGCAACGTCGCCCTTGCCCTTCTCCTTGCCTTCGGCTCGGCGAAAACCTGGCGTGGGGACTTCCACCCCACAAGTCCTGTGCCATGCCCGGCACACACGCCCGCGATCACCAGCCAGCGGAAGCCGCAGGCTGTGGCTGGTCTGGTGAATTGCGATGTTATGGCTGCTGTTCATCAACCGAAAAATCGCTCATACTCATCATGACTCCCAACCCAGAACCATGTGACTGTACCTTGGTCAAGAACACCCAGAGCACGGTACCCAAGTGTAAGTCTTACTGACCAGATATTCTCATCACGGTTAACGCACTTGAAATGCAAAGATGGATGAAAAGGGTTCTCGGCCCAGAGTCGATACGCCTTTTTCGCTCTGCCTCTGATTTCACGGTCGAGTTTATTATACCGTTCCCAGAATGATGGTACAGTAGCGGATTTCATAGCTTCTCGAGATCCAAGGGAGTTGCCTTGCCCTCTTCAATTTCTTTCCGTACCCGCCGGGCTGCTGAGACAAGATTGGATTGGGTTCGGGAGAATGACTCATTCCACAGCGCTTCGTCCCGCAGCTCTTCGATGTATTCTCGTAGATGCTCAACCACCCGATCCTGGGCCTGCTCCGGTAGTGTCTCAAGCATCTTAATGATTGTCATCGTTGCTTCTGAAGCCATAGATTTCCTCCTTCCTGTTTTAGAGTATGTTTATCGTCATACGAAAATTTATTGGGCCATAACGTTCAAGCTCACCTGCCGCTATAGAGCGCAGCCTAATAGCGGTCAGGTGCAGCGTCTTGTTAGGCATTGTTATCATGAAGGTTTGCTGGCGAGGACTTCATGCACCTTCCTGCCGAGTTCCTGGAGGGTAAAGGGCTTCTGGATAAACGGTGTATCCTGATCCAGCACTCCGTGATGCACGATGGCGTTGTCCGTGTATCCGGACATAAATAGCGCCCCGAGGCCGGGATACGTCCTGCGCAGGCGGTCGATCAGCTCTTTCCCGCCCATGTTGGGCATGACCACATCGGTGATGACCAAATCCGGTTTCAGACCCTTTTCCTCCACAAGCAGCAAGGCCTCGCCTCCGTTGGCGGCGAGGGTTACACTGTAGCCCAGCCGGGTGAGAGCGCTTTTTATCAGGTTGCGCACGCTCTCCTCGTCTTCCACCACCAGAATGTGTTCGCCTCCCGAGATCTCTTGAGATGCCACAATCTTTTCCCGGGTTTTCTGTTTTTCTTCGGTCTGCGGCAGATATATCTTGAAGGTGGTGCCTTTGCCGGGTTCGGAATAAACCCAGATGTTTCCGCCGGACTGCTTGACGATGCCGTAGACCGTGGAAAGCCCCAGCCCGGTTCCCTTACCCTTTTCCTTGGTGGTGAAAAAGGGTTCGAAGATCTTTTCGGCCGTCTCCTTGTCCATGCCGCACCCCGTATCGGTCACGGCCAGGAGCACGTATTCCCCCGGACTGGCGCCGGTATGTGCGGCGGCATAGGCTTTGTCCAACTCCACAGCGGAGGTCTCTATGAGAAGCTTGCCTCCTTTGGGCATGGCATCCCTGCTGTTGACGGCCAGGTTGATGATCACCTGGTCGAGCTGTCCCGGGTCGAACAACACCGGGGGCAAATCCTCCGCCAGGGCAAGGTCGAGTGCGATGTCCTCCCCGATCAGCCTGCGCAGCATCTTCTCCAGGTTGCGAACCTGCTCGTTCAGATCCAAGACCTGTGGCTGAAGGGTCTGTTTTCTGCTGAAAGCCAGAAGCTGCCGGATCAGTGCCTCCGCCCTTCGACCGGCTGTCACAATTTCCCGGACTTCGTCCCGCATGGGATCCTGCTGGTGCAGCTTTCCGAGCAGGATATCTCCATAACCCAGAATCACGCTCAGTATGTTGTTGAAGTCATGGGCCACGCCGCCGGCCAGTCTGCCGATGGATTCCAGCTTCTGAGCCTGCTGCAACTGCTCATGGAGCACTGCCCGCTCCTTTTCCGCCTTCTTGCGCTCGGTGATGTCGCTGATGATATTCACCGCGCCGGTCAGACGGTTTTTCGCATCCAGAATGGGATCCACCTCCACCTCGAACCAGCGGTCGCCGATCGATAGATCCATGGTTTCCCGCTGCAGACTCTGGCGCATGCGCAGGATCGGGCATTCGGGGATCGGTTCCGCGGTGCCGTGGACGATCTCCCAGCAGTGCTTTCCGAGCAGTTCTTCCCCTGGACGTTCGAAGAGCTTTTCAGCAGCCCGGTTGCACCGCAAAATGCGCTGATCGGCATCCAGAACAAAAATAGCATCCTTCACCGCGTCAAAGGTCGTCCGCCACTCCCTTGCCAGACGCTCGTTTTCCTCCACCAGGGGCTTTAGGCGCACCACCCGGAGGGCATCCGGGCCGACCACCAGGTCCACTTCGCCCCGGCGCAGGGCGTCCAGGGCCGCCTCGGCCTGTGCGAGCCGTTCCACGAGTTCATTGGGTTCACGACGATCCTTGCTCACGGCTCCACCCCCTTTCCCGCAATCCCCAGGGCATGCAAGACCTTTGCCTCATCGCTCAGCGATCCCACAATGGTGCGTGCCGGCGGGGGCGATTCGACCTTCAGGGCGGGCACGAGATAGATACCGTGTTCAATGGCCGCATGAAAGTCTTCGCAAACATCCACGATCTCGATCGCACAACGGCCGCCAAGATGCGCCTCACACAACCGGGTAAGGACATGGCGCGCCTGAACTGAATTGGGCTCATCTCCAGCCACAAAGAGCCGCAGCCGGTAAAAAGGGGCTCCGGAAGCGCGACCAGCGGGTGATTGGGTTGACTTGTCACTCATGGCTCACCCCTTCTGTTGCGTGTCGTCTAAAGGCTTGTCGGCGCGTAGCGCAGTTCGCTTTTCAATGCCGTTGGCCATACGCCTTTGCATGGTTTGCAAGCGCTCTATTTCCAGTTCCTTCAGACGGATTTCGAATTCGAGCCGCTCCGCCTCCATGCGGTCCTTCTCCTCCTGCACCTGCCGCGCCGTGCCGGTGAGTACTTCGCCCTCGCCCAGGTAGGGGTCTGCGATATCAATGCCCTGGTCCGTAATCCAGTATTCGCGCTTCTGGTTGGAGTGAGCCGAACCCCGCGATTTGAGCACACTCAGCAGGCGGGTGGTCTCGCCGAAGCCTTCCTTGTAATCCAGACGGACCACCGTATCCACCAGGGAGGAGATTTCGTTTCCGGAGATCCCAGTGATGTCCGTGGGAACGGAAGTCTGGTTGAGCAGAAGAATGGTGATGCCCTTTTCCTTGCACCTGTTCAACAGGCGCATCAGATAATCGAAGGAGGCCTGTTTGCCCCCCATGCGCTCGCAGGCGGAAATGGCATCCACAATCACGTGGGCCGGTGAAAAATCCTCGATGTCGGCCAGGGCGCGGATATAGTGCTCCTCGGCCCCCATGGCTTCGGGAAATTGACAAAGAAACCGCAACCGGCCCGAAGCGATCTCGGGTTGCAGGTCGATCCCGGCATTGCGGACGTTGCCGGTCAATGCCTCTTGCGATTCTTCGAAACTGATATAAAGAACGTTCTCCCCGCGGCCGCAGGCGGCCCTGACAAATGTGGAGGCCAGGATCGTCTTGCCCGTGCCGGGCTGGCCGGCGAAAAGAACGCAGGAGGCCCGGCGGTATCCCCCTTCAAGGATTGCGTCCAGCTTCGGTTGGCCGGTGGTGATCTTTTCGCCCAAAGGCTTGTGCCTCAAGCCGACGGTGGAGATGGGGGCCACGTGGAGGCCGCTTCCGGTGATAACGTAAGGGTATTCATTGCTCTCGAAACCCGATCCCCGGTACTTGACGACCCGCAGTCGCCGGGTGCTGACCTGAGCGACCATCCTTACATCCATATCGATCACGCAGTCGCCCATGGAGAGGAAGAAGTCTTCAAAGGCCAAAGCGCCCCCGCGGACGCCCGGGCGGACGGTCAGCAGAGCGGCGAGTCCGGCCCCCCGCAGCCAGTTGTTGAGCGTATGCAGTTCATTTCGCACCTGGATTGGGGTGTCAAACAAGCGCAGCGCGACCTCCAGGGCGTCCATGACGAAGCGTTTCGCCCTCATTTCCGTTGCCTTGCCGGAAGCCGCTGCCAGCAGCCCTTTGAGGCTGAATTCTCCGCTTGTGAGCATATCCGGCTGGATGTGCCCTCCCAGCAAGAAGAGGCGGTTTTCCCGTTCGAGGGCTGCCAGGTCCCAGCCCAGGGTGGCGGCGTTCTCGCGCAGCTGATCCAGCGGTTCCTCAAAACCGATAAAGATGCCCGGTTCCCCGGCCAGG
>JAGUZM010000571.1 GCA_020060805.1 Deltaproteobacteria bacterium
CAAGTACACTGCCGCAGCGGAGCTGAACCTTCATGACGGGTACGTCATTCGATCCCTTCCAGGGAGCAAAGCGGTCTATCCGGTGCAGGCCTGCCTCTATCTGGACAAAGAGGGGCTTCAGCAAAACGTGCACAATATCATCATCGCGGAGGAAGGTTCGGAACTGCACATCATCACCGGGTGCTCCACATCCCCTCACATGAAAAGGGGAATCCATATAGGGATCTCCGAATTCTTCGTGAAGAAGAACGCGAAACTGAGCTTCACCATGATTCACAACTGGGCCGAGGACATGCATGTGCGACCACGGTCGGCGGCCATGGTGGAAGAGGGGGGCGTTTTCCTGAACAACTACGTGTGCATGAAACCGGTTCGTTCCTTGCAGATGTATCCCACCGCTCACCTCGTGGGAAAGGATGCGGTCGCTCGCTTTTACAGCATCATCGTTGGAAGCCCGGGCTGCGAGTACGACCTGGGAGGCAGGGTGTTCCTCAAGAAAGAGGGAAGCCGGGCCGAGATTGTTGCCCGCACGATCAGCAACGGCGGAACGATCATCGCCAGGGGGCATCTGATAGGCGAGGTCCCGGAGATCAAGGCTCACCTGGAGTGCAAGGGACTTCTTCTGAACGGCGGGTTGATCCATGCCGTCCCCGAACTGGAAGGCCACGTGGACGGGGTCGAGATGTCTCACGAAGCTGCGGTGGGCAAGATCGCTCAGGAAGAGATCTCCTACCTCATGTCCAGGGGGCTGAGCGAAGAAGAGGCGACTTCTACCATCGTGAGGGGTTTCCTGAGTGTGGACATCCCGGGGCTGCCTCCCCAGCTGAGGGCTGAAATAGACCGGGCGATTGAAGAGAGCGACAAAGACGTGATGTAGGCAAGAGCGGTTGTTTCCGCAGGACCCTTGTAATAAGAGTTGACCACCCATAGAAGGAGAGAGAACCATGAAAATCAAAGTGAGCCTTGCCAAAAAACTCAAGAAGAGACCGAAAGACGAATCCAAGCTCGGGTTTGGCGACATCTTCACGGATCACATGTTCGCGATGGATTATGCCGTGGGAAAGGGCTGGACCAACCCCAGGATCGTGCCCTACAGGCCGCTTCGCATCGACCCGGCTGCGATGGTCCTCCATTATGGCCAGGAGGTTTTCGAAGGCCTGAAGGCCTACCGGGGCAAGGACAGCGGCATTTATCTCTTTCGGGCCCGGGACAACTTCGTCAGGCTCAACCGCTCGGCCGCCAGGCTTTGCATGCCGGAGGTAGAGATTGAGGTTGCCATGGATGCCCTGAAAAAGCTGGTGTTGCTCGACAAGAAATGGGTGCCTCGAACTCAGGGCACGTCCCTTTACATCAGACCCAACATGATCGCCGTGGAACCCCACCTCGGTGTCAGGCCGGCAAAGACGTATCTTTTTTACATCATCGTCGGCCCGGTGGGTGCCTATTACAAGGAGGGGTTGAATCCTGTCAGGATCTATGTGGAGGACAACTATGTTCGAGCCGCCCTGGGGGGGCTGGGAAACGCCAAGACCCTGGCCAACTATGCGGCGAGCCTTCTCGCAGCAGAGGAAGCAAAGCAAAAGGGGTTCACGCAGGTCCTCTGGCTTGACGCGGTGCAGAGGAAATTCGTGGAGGAAGTCGGGACGATGAACATGTTTTTCGTGATCGGCGACGAGGTGATCACCGCCCCCCTCGGCGGAACGATCCTTCCAGGGATTACGCGGGATTCCGTGATTCGCATGGTCAAGGACTGGGGAATGAAGGTGTCGGAGCGCTTCCTGAGCATCGAAGAGGTGATTGCTTCGGCCCAGGACGGACGGCTGAAAGAGGCTTTTGGAACCGGAACGGCGGCTGTCATATCCCCTGTAGGGCAAATCGCCTACAAGGGAAGAGACTACGTGGTGGCCGGCGGTAAGATGGGGGACCTCTCCCAGAAGCTTTACAACGAGATCGTGGGAATACAGTACGCCGAGAAGCCGGACCCTTATGGATGGAGGGAAAAGATAGGGTAGGACCGTGTACCGCTTCGTATGTCAGCTCCAGAACAAGGGGAGATTCCGAAAAGGATTAAGAATACAATGCTACCGACCATCGAATGGCGCGGCGATCATGTGCGCGTGATCGACCAGCGAAAGATCCCGGCAAAGGTGGAGTGGTACGTCTGCAGGGGGTACAGGGACGTCATCAAGGCGATCCAGACCATGGTGATTCGAGGCGCTCCTGCCATAGGCGTTGCCGCGGCCATGGGGCTCGCCCTCGGTGCCGACGGGATAAGGACGAACGCCTATCCGTCCTTTGTGCGGCAGTTCAGGAAAGTGGCCGAACTGATGGCGGCAGCCAGGCCCACGGCGGTTAACCTGAGATGGGCTGTGGACCGCATATTGCGGCTGGTGGAAAGCATGGCGGGTGCGCCCGTGGATCGGATCAAAACGGCCATTCGAAGGGAATCGGAAGCGATGCTCGCGGAGGATATCGAGATCAACCGCAGAATCGGGGAGCACGGCCAAACCCTCGTTCCCCCTGAGGCGACCATCCTGACCCACTGCAACGCCGGCTCCCTCGCAACGGGTGGATATGGCACAGCCCTCGGGGTGATCAGGGCAGCCAGGGAGGCGGGGAAAAAGGTTCAGGTGATCGCCGATGAAACCAGGCCGTGGCTCCAGGGTCTCCGCCTGACAGCTTTCGAATTGATGCAGGACAGGATACCCGTGACGGTCATCGCTGACAATGCCGCCGGGTACCTGATGAGACAGAAGAAGGTGGACCTGGTCATCACTGGGGCTGACAGGATAGCGGCGAACGGGGATGTGGCCAATAAAATCGGCACTTACCAGGTCGCTGTTCTCGCCAAAGAAAACGGAATTCCTTTCTATGTGGCCGCTCCGCTTTCAACGATTGATGTGCGCATCAAGTCCGGAGAAATGATCCCCGTGGAGGAGAGAGAGGGCAAGGAAATCTGTTGCTTTGGGAAGCGGCTGATGGGGCCGGAGGGGGTCAAGGCCTTTAATCCGGCCTTTGACATCACGCCCGCGAAATTCGTCAAAGCCATCGTCACAGAACGGGGGTTGATCAGGCCGCCTTATGTCAGGGGGATCGGAAAAATCTTTTCATCCTGATCATTATTGTCTTGACCCCCCCAAAGGGGTTCCCTATATTGGAAATTTAATAAAAGGTACTTGAACGCGTTCCCTGAAAAGGGGCGATTCCGATCATCGGAATCGAATAAAAGGGGGTTGAGAAATTCAACACGTAATTTAGAAGGAAGGGGGTGGGGACAATGCGTTCTTTACTTGACCTTGTTCTCATTGACCTCTACGAGTGCGTCCACGAAAGGCTACTGGATGCCGAGGACATCAAGGACGCCATGCTCGCTGCTGCACGTCTGATGGGTGCCGAGGTGATCGGGCACTCCTTCCACACCTTCAAGCCCTGGGGTGTGAGCGGTACGGTGACGATCGCAGAATCTCATCTCGCCGTCCATACGTGGCCTGAGTATAACTTTGCAGCGATCACTTTCGAGACTTGCGGACACCGGATGGACCACAAAAAGGCTTACAAGCATTTGATCGAGTTTTTCGGTCCAAAGAGCCCCAAGATAACCCACCAAAAACGGGGGTTCGTCGACTCAGAGGTGGAGGAAATACACCTCAGACAAGAAGTGGGTTGACTGACAGAAGGGGCTCATGTTGATTTGCCCTTTATGAGTAATTCTTCCCTTCATAGCCCGGCGCATTCTCTTCACAAGGGAATAGCGCAGAGGTATGCCCTCCTCTAGTCATTCCTTCCTTGGTCAGTTCCAGACTCTGGTTTGAGGCTCTCGCCGATCACATCGTCCAATGGAGGCTTGAGGTAGACATCCCTGTAGATGGATAAGAAAGCCATGCCCAGGGCGAGGATGATGGGGCCTAAGAAGATCCCCAGGAGCCCATAAATCCGGAGGCCCCCGAGAATCGTGAAGAAAAGCAGGAAGACGGGGATCTTCGTCCCCTCCCCGATGATCAGGGGTTTTAGAATATTATCCACCGTGCTGATGATGCAGGCCCCATAGAGGGCGAGCCCGATCCCTGCGACGTAGTGCTCTTGCATCAGGAGCCATAAGGCCGAAGGAATCCAGACAGAGGCAGCTCCCAGGAAGGGAATGAAAGAATTAATGAACGTAAGAAGCCCCAGGAGAAGAGGCACCGGAAGTCCTGCGACAGCAAAACCCGCACCAGCCAGAAAACCCTGCACCAGGGCGGTAATGACCATCCCTCTCAGAACGGCTGAGACCGTTTTTGAGACGGTTTGAACCGCGACTTCCCTGTGGTGGTGTTCCAGGGGGAAAAATTCCACAAGTTTGTGATAGTAACGTGAGCCATCGCGTAAGAAGAAAAAAACGGCCACCGAAATAAAGAGCAGATGAAGGGTAAACAGAGCCAAATTCTTGAAGATGGTCGTCACCTTCTCGCCGATCATCTTCGGTATGGACTTTATCCCCGCAACGAGCCCTCTACGCAGGAGCTCCTCTGTCTTTTCGAGCTGAAGACCCGATTTCTCAAGCAGCTCCTGAAGCTTGGTGTCCCGCAGCTTATCCACGACCCGCCGACTCGTTTGCTCCCACTGGGCGTTCGAAAGGTCGTCATAAGCCCTCTTCGCCTCCTGTCCGATGCTCAGGAGAAGGAAAAACCCCGGCACCACCAGGGCAATGACAACGAAAAGGGTCACAACCATGGACGCCAAATTCTCCCTATGCCCGAGCCACCTGAAAAGGCGTTTGTACAAGGGATAAAGGGTCAGGGAAAGAATGGCGGCCCAGAGAAAATCCTCAAGGAAGGGGCTCAGAAGCGACACCACGAGCCAGAGAAGGGAGACGAGGATGACAAAGAACGCGACAGCAAAAAGGTTATTGCGGCTGAATAGTCTGAAGGATGGATTCATCGCGCCTTTAGTGTTAAATCGTTTCAGTTTGATTTCCCCCAGGGGCGAGAAGGGGAGATAAGCTCACCCTGAGGACTTCTTTTGTATCGTCCGTGACCTTGAACCGATCATCCAGCCTGAAACCGCCGACCCAGACCGGCGTGTCCCCGCTCAACAGCAGGGGCGCCAGACGCCTTGTCACCAGCGGTACTTTGAGATCCACGAAGAAATCTTTGATCTTTTTGCGCCCCTTCATGCCCAGGGGAACAAACCTGTCTCCCGGCTTCACGTTCCTCACCACCAGGGGATACTGAATTTTATCACGATCAAGATGAACAGTCCAGGGAGAGGGTTCTGAGAGAAAATCAGCCTTCCTGTCCACTTCCTCGATGGAGAAGACCTTGCCGATCCGCTCGAGAGGGAACCGGCCGGCGCCGGGAATTTCGTAATAGAATTCATTCCGTCTGCGGCTTCTGTCCTGAGCCCGTCGAAAGACCAGGCGATCGTAGATTCTCTCAACGCACAGGGCATCGGGGAAATTCAATACCGTCTGGGGTCTCGCTCCCCTCCCGAGGTCAAACACCGCTTCGATGTGCTTCCGGCTGATCCGGCGAAGGTCTGTTTTGATTTTACGGATCAGGAGGCGGGTGACGCGGTTTCGCAGAGCGGCCGGGGCGTGCAGAAAAGAGGGAATCGGGACGGATAGCGCACCGTCCGGCTCCCGGCTGGATTCCTTCGCCACCCAGTCTCCGGCCAGCCCGTCCAGGAACTCATCTTCGCTTCTGAGAATGACGGCCGCCTCTGCCAGTCGCTTGATGACCTGAGGCTGGTATTTCTTGAGGATGGGGATCAATTCCAAGCGAATCCTGTTCCGAAGATGGATCGCCCGCAGGTTGGAGCTGTCTACCAGATGTTTCAGTCTACGGGATTCGAGGTAAGCTTCAATCTCCTTACGACCCAGTTGAATCAAGGGCCGGATGATGGTCTTGTTCCTGACCGGAGGAATCCCGGCCAATCCAGCTGAACCACTGCCTCTCAAAAGTCTCATGAGGATCGTCTCAGCCTGGTCTTCCAGGTTGTGGCCGAGAGCGATCTTGTGCGCTCCGTGTTTCTTTCTCGTTCTTTCGAGAAAATCGTACCTGGCGTTTCTCAGGACCTCCTCTTGCACAAAGGAAGTTCCGGGTCTGAGGGGTGACCCCTTCTCGGTCTCGAATGGATAGTGGAGCCGGCTGGCGAGTTGACGGACGAATTCGGTTTCCCCTGGATCCTCTTCGGGTCTCAGGCCGTGTTCAAAGTGAGCGAGCACCAGGTCGGTTGAGAGCTCTTCTTTCAGCCGATGGAGGATGTCCAGAAGGCAGACAGAATCCGGACCGCCCGAAACCCCCACGATCACGCGGTCCCCGGGATGGATCATGCCGTACCGGGCAATGGTATCGATCACTTTCCTTAGAGTTTTCTTGTCTGCCTGTGCCATGAGGCTGACTCCTGTGTGAAACCCCGCTTCTTGGAGCAAGCAACTCTGTCATGCCCCGGGATTGTTCCCCAGGAGCGCTTGCGCCACCCTCCAGACCTCTTCGATCAGGGAAAGACTGCCTTCCCCCTCTCCGATCACTTCGACCCTGGGACCCAAGGGTCTCCACTGCCGAACATTGCTGTTCTTGAATAGAGCGATAGTCGGGGTTCCGAGCATCGCAGCGAGGTGGGTGATGCCGCTGTCGTGCCCGATGTACATCGCGGCGCTTCTCAAGAGCGGCATGAGGGCGTTTTTTTCCGGGGAAAAAACGATCTCCGTCTGATCATCCATCAGGCGCTGGCGGTAAAAGGAGCGGTAAGCCTCTTCTGCGGGCCCCAGGAGGATGACAGAGGGAAGAGCGTTGGAGGGGGTGCGATACCTGAAGGTTTGGAGCAGGGTGATCCAAAAATCCGTGGGGTGGTTTTTCGCCACGCCTCCGGAGCCGGGATGAAAAACGATCTCCTTTGGGGCTTCAGGGGAAGCGTCGCCTCCCAGGAGAGGACGCTGGATCGCCTCCTCAAAGGCTTTCTGAGGATCCAGGGGGCAGCCGCAAGCCTCGAGGCACTTGGCAAGGTAGAAGGCGACGTGGATATCTTCATCTTTTCTCGGAAATCCCGGAAAAACACGGACGGCAGCGCTGGGAAGAAGGGCTTTGAGATTTCTCCGAATGGCGCCGTCCTGATCGTTGAGAAAGGCGATTGCCAGGTCCACGGCAGGAGCGGATCCTATGAAGTCTGGAGCGGGCCCGCCCGTGTGAAGTAGATGCCAGCCGCCCCGTTCATAATCCACGGTCTTTTTAACGTGATGGCTCAGAAAATAGAGCCCCGGCTCCCTTCCTGCCAGGGTCACCTCGTTACGACCCTTGAGCTGGACGAGAGACGGAAGGAGCATAAGGGTATCCCCCAGGGCGGCAGGTCTGATCATCAATATCTTCATGGCTTCATTCTATTGCAGAATCTTTGTATTTTCAACAGCATGTATTGGCTTGCATCTTATGACCGCATGATTATACTGTAGCCGAGTTTCGAACATATTTTTCCGTATCGCCAAAGGAACCAAGATGGTTCAGGAACGCGGCAGGTTTGCGGAGCGACTGAAGCGGCCGCAACCGGATAGGTTCGGAGGGAGTTTAGTATGGGAAATTGGTTCAGGACAACGCTTTTATTGGGAGCCCTGACCCTGCTGATCGTGTGGATCGGTCACCTTTTCGGCGGCCAGCAGGGCATGATCATCGCGTTCGTCCTCGCCGTGGGGATGAATTTTTTCAGCTACTGGTTTTCAGACAAAATCGTGCTGAGCATGTACCGGGCAACCGAGGTGACACCGGAGGAAGCGCCCGAGGTCTACCGGATTGTGCAGGAGATTGCCATGAAGGCGGGCCTGCCCATGCCCCGAGTTTACGTCATACCCGAGGAATCGCCCAATGCCTTCGCAACCGGCCGGAACCCGGAGCACGCCGTGGTTGCGGTCACTGAGGGACTTTTGAAACTCATGAACCGCGATGAGATCAAGGGCGTCATATCCCATGAAATGGCCCACATCCGGAACAGGGACATCCTGATCGGTTCCATCGCCGCCACCATGGCGGGGGCGATCATGATCCTGGCCAATATGGCCCGCTGGTCGGCGATATTCGGCGGTGGAAGCTCGAGCGACAATGAGCAGGGCGGAGGCGGCGGATTCGGGGGCATCGCATTGATCGTGATGTCCATTCTCGCCCCGATCGCGGCGATCATCATCCAGATGGCTATTTCCAGGTCCAGAGAATACCATGCCGACGCCACCGGAGCGGCGTTTGCGGGGCATCCGAAGGGGCTCGCAAGCGCCCTGGCGAAGTTGGGGGCGTACACCAAAAGACTTCCGATGAACGCGAGTCCCCAGACAGCCCATATGTTCATCGTCAGCCCTCTCAGCGGCAGGTCTTTGATGAGCCTTTTCTCTACCCATCCCCCCCTGGAAGACCGTATCGCCCGTTTGACCGGCGAAAGCCCGAGCATCTCCTCCGGGGATGCGTACCCGGGCGGAAGGGATCACGACAGGGGCCGAAGAGAAGCGGAAGAGCGCTGGAGAAATCTTTCAAAATAGCAGGACCGGATCACAAGCGGGATGCCTCTCCCCGCAGGCGGTGAGATCTTAACCTCTCCTTTGACAACCTCTCTGCACACTCCGGAAAACGCCCTGGGATGGCTGCGGTAAGAGCTGTTCAGGGTGAGGTGTGAGTTCTGCGATGGAAGGGTCTACCCCCTGCATGGTGCGGCGGATCACTGGCCGAGGGGCCATCAGCGGATCATGCCACCAAGGTCGGCCTTGGTTTCGATCCGGGTTTTTTTCTTCAGGGCACCTTCGATACTGGCCGTCAGTTCGTTTAAATCAACGGGTTTGGTGAGGAAATCGTGGGCGCCCATTTTTTTTGCTTTCTCGGCCGTTTCCTGGGTTCCATGGCCGGTGAGAATGATTGTCTGGGCGAACAAACCGAGTTGCTGAATTTCCTCCAGGGTCGTGATGCCGTCCATGCCTGGCATCTTGAGGTCCAGGACCACGGCGTCGACAGGGGCCTCTCCCAGGACCCGGAGTGCATCCTTGCCGTTGTCCACGGCCTTTACTTCATAACCCCGGACGAGGAGCAGGCGGGAAAGGGAATGGGTGAAGGCGACTTCGTCATCCACGAGAAGGATTCGTTTGGAACTCATTTTTGCACCTCTTTATAGTCAGGGTGCGAACGCGGATCCGCAGCTAAAGGTTGGGATTGGTAAAGATTATCATCGACTGTGAGCAAGTATAGAAGCTGCGGGGTGATGTGTCAAAGGGAAACCGAGGCTGTTCTGTTGGGCCGGGACCTGCCATGGCTTCAGGCAGTTTACACTCTCCCGGCAGAATGGTCACCTGGTTGTTTCAGGACAGGGGGAAGGGGCATTCGAAACCGAAAAAAACTCAATCTATCAACCGATTGCAACATTCCTGGATGCTATAAGCTTTGGCACAGGCCTTGCTAAAATTTGGGAAACAGAGAACACAGGAGTAATGCACATGGGCTGAAGAAAAGGGCCCGAACTGCGCCAGTTGGCCTGCCAATCCCATTCGGGCATGAACTCAACGGGAGGCCGCTCCGACGTCGTGAGAAGAGAAGGGCATCGCCGGTACTCCATGTTTTACTCGGTCAGATCCCGGCTGATTGCAAGCTTTATAGGAGTGTCCTTCTTTGTAGGCGCAGTGTCTCTTTACGTCGGAGGACAGCTACTGAACAGGGCCGTCTTCAGCGAGGCGAGGAACCGGGTGTCCCAGGATCTGAATGCAGCGCGGGAGATGTACGAGAGCCGCATGAGGATGATCGAAGTCTCCCTTAAAATCACCACCCTGGGGTTTGGCTTCGTTGCTTCCTTCACAGACGGGGACATTTCAGACCTCGTGTTTCGCTTGAATGGGATGGCCCAACATGCCGGGCTGGATTTCGCCGGAATCACGGATGAAAAAGGAAAGACGATCTGTCGCATCGGACCCCATTCGGTTGAGGGAAAGGAAAGCCTGCCGCCAAATCCCATTGTGACAGAAGCCCTCAAGAAGAAAACCCTTGCTTCAGGCACAGTCGTGCTGAGCGAAGAATTTTTGAACTCCGAAAACCCGCAGCTGGCGGAAAGAGCCAGAATCGACATCGTTCAGACACCGGGCGCTCTTCCCGGAGCGGAGAAATCCGTGACGTCGGGACTCACCCTCTGTGCGGGGGTACCTTTTTTTATAGAAGGGCAGCTCCTGGGAGTGCTCTACGGCGGGATTCTCTTGAACCGGGACGAGAAAATTGTAGACACCGTGCAGGGCACGGTGTTCCGCAACGAGGAATACAAAGGCCGGAGCATCGGCCGGGCGACCATCTTCCTCAGAGATGTTCGCGTTGCAACAAACGTCCCTGCTCCGGACGGAGGCCGGGCCATCGGCACCAGGGTAGCGGAAGATGTCAGAGAGCACGTGCTTGAGAGGAACGAGCGGTGGACAAAACAGGCCATGGTCATCACGGAGTGGTACATCACTGCGTATGAACCGATCAAGGGCATCTCTGAGGAGACCGTGGGAATCCTGGGGATGGGAGTGCTGGAAGAAAAATATGTGGACCTGCGCTGGAGAGCGCTCGCCAGTCTTGTGCTCATCACCCTGGCTGGGATGGCCCTGGCAGCGGTGCTGGGCACCTCCGTGGCGAACAGAATCATGAACCCTGTGCGCCAGCTCATCAAGGCGAGCCAGCAGGTGACCGAAGGAAGCCTGACCCCGGACATCGGTCCCCCATCCCACGGCGAAATCGGAGTGCTCCAGAACACTTTCAAAGAAATGGTTGCTGCCATGGGCCGGAGGAGGGCCGAGAGCCAGAACAGGCTGATCATGTCCGAAAAACAAGCCAGTGTGGGAAGGCTTGCTGCGGGCGTTGCCCATGAGATCAACAATCCCCTCACGGGGGTGCTCACCTACACGCATATGCTCCTGCGGCGGAAGGACCTGACTGCTGATGTTCGGAAAGATCTGGAAACGATTGCCGAAGCGACTGAACGGGTGAGGAAGATCGTCAAAGGGCTTCTAGACTTTTCGCGGCAAACCAAGCCTGACCGGGACCTCGTGGAGGTCAACAAGCTGGTCAGCTCGGTCATTGCCCTGATGGAAAACCAGGCTCTCGTCAAGGGCGTTCAGATCAACTTCAATCCCGCAGAGAGCCTGAAAACGGTCAACATGGACCGCAACCAGTTTCAGAGCGTGTTGCTGAACATCATCATCAACGCCCTGGACGCGACAAAAGCAGGAGACCGTGTCACCCTTTCCACCAGGGACAGCCCTCACGTCAACGAGGATGGCCAGACAGGGATCGAGATAGAGATTGCCGATACGGGATGCGGCATACCGCCTGAGCATATGAACAAGCTTTTTGATCCCTTCTTTACCACCAAGGAGGTGGGGCATGGAACCGGCCTCGGGTTGGCTGTATCCCTTGGGATCGTGCAAAGGCACGGGGGAACCATCCGGGTGTCGAGTGACCTCGGAAAAGGGAGCGTGTTCACCCTGTGGGTTCCCCTTGAAGGAAGGGTGAAGTAGGATGAAGATACTCGTCGTGGATGACGAGGTCATCGTTCTTGACAGCTGCAAGCGGGTACTCGAAGCAGACGGCTATTCGGTGGCCCTTGCCAACTCTGCTGACAAGGCGCTGGAGGCGATGGGCAGGGAAGCGTTCTCTCTCATTCTGTTGGACATCAAGATGCCCGGACGAGACGGCATGAGCCTCGTGAAAGAGGTGAAGGAGAAGTGGCGGGAGATCCCTGTGGTCGTCATGAGCGGATATGCCACAAGGGAGACCATGGCTCAAGTCTCGATGATTGAGGCAGCCACTTTCATCGCGAAGCCCTTTACCCCCGATGAGTTGGGGGGAGCCATCCGGAAGGTTTTGCAACAGGAGGAAAGCCATGGGTAAGAGGAGGGCTCTCGTCATTGACGACGAACAGATCGTCCTGGACAGCGTGAAAAAAATCCTGTCGGAAGGAAACTACGAAGTAGAAGCCAACCTCAGCGGGCAGAAGGGCTTGGAACGGGCGATCCAAGAAAGCTTTGCCGTGATACTCACGGATATCCGGATGCCGGACATCGGAGGAATGCTTGTCCTACGGGACATCAAAAGGGCCAAGCCCTCTCTCCCTGTGTTGATGATCACTGGGCACGCCACGATCCTCTCCGCAGTCCAGGCCATGAAGCTTGGCGCCGCGGACTACATCGAGAAACCCTTCACGCCTGATGAGCTGCTCAAGGCTGTGGACACAGCGATTGAAGCGGCAGCGACGCAGAAACCTGAGGACCAGGAAATCATCCACAAAGAGGAAATCCTCAGGGTGCTCGAACGGGCAGCGACGGACAGCGACTTCCTGTACAAGCTGCTCCATCACTGGGCCGATGCCCTTGATGAATACGATCTGACAGGACCGGAGAAGCTCGCCCTCCTCACCGGGGACCGGGAGTGGATCGAGAAACACGCTGGCCCGCTCTCAGCGAAGCAGATAGGTTGGCTTGAACGATCCATGAGCGCAGAAAAGCTGCGGAGCCATGGATGGTGAACATCAAAGCCAGCCTCTGGCCGCAACGATACCTCAATGTTAGCAGAGCACTTCGAAACGAATTTTGGATGTCGAACGCTGAATTTCGAATGACGAAGTTTGATGCTTCCAGGGTTTCATTCAGTGTTGGTCATCGGAGAACCAATCCTTCCGTCAACCACGCGGCAGCTTTTTCGATTTCCCTCTTCATCTCCTTCACATAAGCCGGCCGGATGCCGTCTCTCCATCGGGGGTAGCCCCCCAGCCAGACGTACTCGACGAATTGGTGGAAGACTTTCCTGGTAAAAAGAAATTCGCCGATGGCGACGGTCCCGTGGGTCCTGTCAGCCCTGAAGGGTATGGTGGTCCTTCTCGCGTATTGTTCGAGTATCGGTTTTACGACCGGCCGATTCTGAAAGCCTTCCGGTTTTTGTTTGAAATCCGCTTCTCTCTCGGGAAAAGGAAAGCGCCTGTAGATCTCGCCGATGAAACCGGTGTAGCGGACACCGTGGATCGCTGCCATGAGATCGCCGATGTCCCCCTGCCGGGGAATGTCGTAGACATCCCAGGTTGTCTCCAAGGGCATCTCTTCTTTTCGTTCAGCCAGCTGGACGATGGAAGAGCAAAACCCATCGGCGAAAAAAAAGTAATGTCCCAGGAGGAGCAGATCGGTGTCGATGTTGAAAAACCCGAAAGCCACAACACCCCGATTTAAGGATTCAAATGCCAAGGGCATGATTTCTGTCCGTCCCTGTTCTTTCCCCTGAGCTGTTGTTTGACAGAGGGTTCGATGCGATGTATATTAAATTTTTTCGGAGGAATGATTGTCGCGCAAAACATTCCGCCTGCTGAAAAAAGAGCTCTCCTCTGGAAGCGGAAGAGCATCCTATACGAAGGAGTACAGAAATGCACGCTGAAAATTCTTTGAACAGATTCACCGGTGGCTCAAAATACGTGCTGGATGAGGAACTGGCCAAGATCGTCAACATCTCCATCGCCCTGGAGATGCCCCTTCTTCTGAAGGGGGAGCCTGGCACCGGAAAGACCATGCTCGCCCATGCCATCGCAGAAGCGCTCAAAATGAGGCTGATCATCCTGAACGTCAAATCGAGTATGAAACTGATCGACGCCCTTTACCAGTATGACACCCTGACCAGGCTCAATGACAGCCGCTTCGGCGACTCCAAGAGGGACGTGAGCAACATCGAAGAGTACATCAAGATGGGAAAGATCGGGCAGTCTTTTGTTTCCGACGAGCGGGTGGTTTTGCTTATCGATGAAATCGACAAGGCGGATACGGATTTCCAGGACGACATGCTCGACGTGCTGGACCAGATGGAGTTCGACATCATCGAGATCGACAAGACCATGAAAGCGAAACAGAGGCCCATCGTGATCATCACCTCGAACGCGAAGAAGGACCTCTCCGATCCTTTCCTCGGGCGCTGCAATTTCCATCACATCGCTTTCCCGACCGCGGAAATCATGCGCGAGATCGTGTCCGTCCATTTCCCGGAGATCAGCAAAGACCTGATGGACGGAGCGATCAAGTCCTTCTACCGGTTGAGAGAAATCCGGGGGATCGAGAAGAAGCCTGCCACCCGGGAGCTGATCAACTGGATCAGGGCCCTCAAGGCGGACCCGGATTTCAAACTCAAGGACCTGATCAAAGGGGAGGTGCCTTACCTGGGCGTGCTTTTCAAGAAAAGCCCGGACTATGCTGTGGCGCAGGGTGCCGTCTCCCGGTTCAGGCTCTAACTGGGACACAGATGAACACAGATGGACACAGATCGAAAGGAAGGAAAATATAGAGGATTAACTGAAAAAATTATCGATGTTTTTTACAGAGTGTACAACACACTTGGGTATGGCTTTCTCGAAAAGGTGTATGAAAACGCGATGATGATTGAGTTCGAGAAAGCAGGGATTCGCGCTGCTTCTCAGCAGCCTGTAAGAGTGGTTTATGATTCAAAACTGGTTGGCGAGTACCATACGGATATTTTGGTCGATGATAAAGTGATCGTGGAGATAAAAGCAGCAAGGGTTTTAGCGCCGGAACATGAGGCCCAGCTTTTGAATTACCTGAAGGAGACTGATATTGAAGTAGGGTTACTGCTCAATTTCGGCCCCGGGGCCACAAATCAAACGCAGGGTCTTTGACAACCAAAGGAAAAAGCAATCTCTGTGAGTCTACTGTACTAGATAAGGGTTTTTAACGATCAGAAAAAAACAATCTGTGTTTATCTGTGTGGATCTGTGTCCTATAAGGGTTTTTGATGTTTACTGAGTTTTTCTACACGTTGAGAAAGGTAGGGGTTCCTGTGTCCCCCACTTCCTTCCTGCGGCTCCAGAAGGCCCTCAGCATGGGGCTCATCAACTCCGTCGAAGACTTCTACACCGCAGCCCGGGCTATCCTTGTGAAGAGCGAGCGCTACTTTGACCTCTACGACCAGGTCTTTGCTCACCACTTCGAGGGCGCGGAGCTCGTGGATCCCACGGAGTTCGAGCTGGCGGAGGTTGCCAAGGCCCTGCTGGAGCAGTGGCTGAAGTCGCCTGAAGAAATCGCCAGAGCCCTCGGTGCCGACGAAAACGAGCTCTCCAAGATGACGCCGGAAGAGCTGATCAAATACTTCATGGACCGGCTGAAAGAGCAGACCGAAGCCCATCACGGCGGCAGCAAGTGGATCGGCACCCACGGGACCTCCCCGGTCGGTCACTCAGGCGTTCATCCCGGAGGGATGAGGGTCGGCGGGGTGTCGATGAACAAATCGGCCGTGAAGGTGGCCATGGACCGGAGGTACAAGGACTACTCCCAGGAAGGCCCCATCACGCCCTCCCAGATGAGTGAAGCCCTGAAAAGGCTAAGGAACATGGTTCCTGTCGGGCCGAAGGACGTGATCAACATCGATGAGACGATCTATCAGACCATGAAGAATGCAGGGGAGATCGAAATCATCTTTGATCGAAGCCTGAAGGATCGGCTCAAGATAATCCTGGCCATCGATAACGGCGGATGGTCCATGGACCCTTACATCGAAATCGTTCAGACCCTTTTCAACTACGCCCGGGCGCAGTTCAAGGACCTGAAGACCTTTTTCTTCCACAACACCATCTACGACAGCCTCTGGGAGGACCCTCCCAGGCGGAGCAAGCCTTTCCCGGTGACCGACCTGGTGCGTCTGGACCCTGAGACGCGATTCATCATCGTCGGTGATGCGAGCATGGCCCCGTACGAGCTGATGGCGACGGACGGCTCGATTCACCTGGAAGAGAGGTCGGGGAGGGCGAGCATCGAGAGGCTCAAGTTTATATTCAACACATTCCAGCACGCCATATGGGTCAACCCGAAAATGGAAATCGAGTGGCCCTACACCCGCACCATACTGATGATCCGCGACATTTTTCCGATGTTTGAGCTCACCCTGGACGGGCTTGAAAAGGCAGTCAAGCACATGATGAGCAAGAACTAGCAGCCTGCTGAAAAACATCCATCTACGTCGTTGCCCTCCATCCTCCGTAGCAGTGCTACTGCGGAGGACGGGTCATCCCTCGTCATTGCGACGTACTTTTATGTACGTCTCACTCCTCGGGATTTCGGGCGCCTAGTATCTGGACGTTTTTGAGCAGCCTGCTGGCATTGCAACCAGGAAATCTGGCGATCTCTTTCAGATTTCATTTGATTTAACCACAACGATTTTCTAGCATCTCACCGGCCATCAAGAAACAAATCTCCGACGGGGGGAACAGAATTCCGACCCTTCTTAAAGTCTTCATCGTTTTCAGCGTCATTCTCTTTCTCAACAGGGTGCGCCTCCCGCTGAGCCTGTCCCTCTTTGGGGCCTCCCTTCTCCTCGCCTTCTGGATGGGGTTGGACACCTCCCAAACGCTTCGGTTTATCCTTCAGAGCGTCACGAGCCTCCAGACGGTCAGCATCCTTTTGATCGTTTGGCTCATCATGGTCATGAGCAGAATCATGAAAGAGGCCGGGCAGATGGAACGGCTGGTGGCGAGTTTTGCCAGACTCTCGGGTGACCCCCGGACCGTGGCGTCGGTCATGGCCGCCCTGATCGGGCTGCTGCCCATGCCGGGAGGAGCCCTTTTCTCCGCGCCCATGGTGGACGCATCGATGCCCAAATTGAACGTCAACAGGGAGCAGAAGACGATCATCAACTACTGGTTTCGCCACGTCTGGGAATACTGGTGGCCTGTATTCCCAGGAGTGATCCTCGCCATCGCGCTCCTCAAGGTTGAAACATGGGTCTACATTGCGAGCATGGCTCCCTTGAGCGCGATTTCCATCTCCGCGGGCCTGCTTTTCATCCTGCGGCCCATTGGACAGGCTGAGCAGGAGGAGGAGAACCGTTTTTCATCGGAAGGGCTCCGGTCTTTTCTGAAGGAAATCCTGCCGATCCTGATCATCATCGGCTTTATCGTTTTTCATGGTGTTCTCACTAAGGTCCTAAGCTCCCTGGGGATCCAGCTCGTCCTGCCTGCTGCGTTCTCCATCTTTCCGGGCATCATCGCAGCCCTTCTATGGGTGGCCATGTCGAATCACCTTCCATGGGGTCGGATGAAATCATCCTTCTTCGACAGAAGCGCGGTGTCCATCCTGGTTCTGGTCCTGGCGATCATGGTCTTCCAGGGCGCGTTAAAGGAGAGCCAGGCTTCTGCCCAGATCCGCTCCGAGTTGCTCGCTTACCGGATACCCGTCTCGCTCGTCATCATGATCCTTCCTTTTCTTTCAGGGTTCATCACCGGCATTGCCGTCGGGTTCGTCGGCACGTCTTTCCCTTTGATCATCCCCATGTTCCCGGAGAACGACCCTGTCGGTTACCTGGCCGCGGCAGGTCTCTCGTTTGTCTACGGGTTCATGGGAATGATGCTTTCTCCGGTGCATCTCTGTTTCCTGGTGACGAAAGACTATTACCAAGCCAGCCTTTTCAAAAGTTACCGCTACCTTCTCCTGCCCGTCCTGAGTGTCATGGGGACAGCGACGGGCCTGTTCTTTCTGGTCCAGGCCCTCTTCTGACCCTCGGGGAGTCTGCGCGCTTACCACCCGCCTTCGCAGGAAGCCGTGCTCTCCCGCGCTTGGAGGAATGGGGGTGTCTCAGCCAGGCTTTTCAGGTTTTCATTTGACACCCTGTCGGCTTTGTCTATATGTTTTGAAAAGCAAAGGTAAGTGAATCCCTTTGAAACCGCGAACAAGGGGAAAGGGGTTGTCCTGCGAAGTCATTCCGAGGCGTTAGCCGAGGAATCCTGGTCTTCCAGGTTCTGGGATTCTTATGATTTCTCCCCCTGCTTTCACAGGGGTCGAAATGACATGAACGGGCCCGGATCAGGTTGTCGGACAGCCTCGAAAGGGGAGTTTTTGCTCATGACAGAGGATAAGAGAAGGCGGACCGGAGAGGACGGGCTTTACCTCGGCTCACCGGATGATTCTCTGCCTCAAGGCAAAGAGCA
>JAGUZM010000173.1 GCA_020060805.1 Deltaproteobacteria bacterium
ACGCTCCTCCCCCACGGGAGAGGTCATCCTGGAAGATGCCCGGGTTCCCAAGGAGAACATCCTCGGGAAACCGGGGGACGGGGCGAAAATCGTGTTCGGTTCCCTGAATCAGACGCGGCTGTCCGCTGCGGCAGGGGGAATCGGGGTGGCCCAGGCTTGCCTGGATGCAGCCACCGCTTACTGCAAAGAACGGGAGCAGTTCGGCCAGAAGATCGGCCAGTTTCAGATGAACCAGGACATGATCGCTCAAGTGACGTGCGAACTCGAAGCGGCCCGGCTGATGGTTTACAAGGCCGCTGTCCAGAAGGACCATGGAAACCTAGGAAACACCCTGGAAGTCGCCCAGGCGAAGTACCTTGCCGGAGAGATCGCGGTCAAGGCATCCCATGTGGCGATGAAGATTTTCGGGGCCTACGGCTATTCGACGGAATACCCTGTGGCGCGCTTTTACAGGGATGCCCCCACGTACCAGATCGTCGAGGGTTCCACCAACATCTGCAAGTGGATCACTGCCTTGGATCAACTGGACATCCGCAAAGCGAATAAGTAGCGACAAAAACCCAGGAGGGAGAAATGAAACCGTATTTTGAAAAGATGACCCCCTTCGGCAGGCCCGTGACGGACAAACAAAAGGCGGACGCCGAAGAGAACGTAACCCAGATCAAGAAAGTCGAGCAGGAAGTCTCTGAAGCGCTCGAAGCGGTGAAGAATGCCGGTATTCCGGCGGCAACGATCAAAAAACGAGGCCAGACAACGGTCTGGGAGAGGATCGAACACCTCATCGACCCGGGGACGTGGTGTCCCCTGCACACCCTGTACAACCCTCAGTTCAACGAAGAGGGCACGACCGGCGTGGTCGACGGGCTCGCCCAGATCAACGGCAAGTGGTGCATGCTCATCGGTTTTGACAACAAAGTCATGGCCGGAGCCTGGATCGCCGGCCAGGCGGACAACCAGTTGAGGGTGACGGACATTGCTAAGAGAATGCACATCCCCCTCGTCTGGCTCGTGAACTGCAGCGGCGTCAAGCTCACCCAGCAGGAAGAAGTTTACGCAAACCGCCGAGGCAACGGGACCACCTTTTTCCGCCACGCGGAGCTGGAGAAGCTGGGGGTACCCGTGATCGCCGGCATCTACGGTACAAACCCTGCCGGTGGCGGGTACCAGGGAATCAGCCCCACCATCCTGATTGCCCACAAGGATGCCAACATCGCCGTGGGGGGCGGCGGTATCGTCAGCGGCATGAGCCCCAAGGGAGGTTTTGACCTGGAAGGGGCTGAGCAGATCATCGAGGCGACCCGGCATTTCAAGGAGCTCCCGCCGGGCAGCGTCGGGATCCACCACAACGAGACGGGGTTTTTCAAGGAAGTGTACGACACGGAGTTCGAGGTTCTGGATGCCGTGAAAAAGTACGTGGACATGTGCCCTGCCTATGACCCCAATTTCTTCCGTGTCGCGGAGCCGAAGGAACCGAAGTTTCCCACCTCGGATCTCAATTACCTCGTCGCCTTCAACCAGAAGCGGGGGTACAATTTCATCGAAGTCCTCGCCCGGCTGTTCGACAACAGCGAACACATGGAATTCCGGCCCGGGTACGGCCCGGAGGTTTACACGGGCCTGGCCAAAATCAACGGCTTTCTCGCGGGCGTGATCGGCAATATCCAGGGGTTTCTGGGCCAGAATTACCCGGAGTACGCCCCCTACCCCGGCGTGGGCGGCAAACTCTACCGCCAGGGCCTGATCAAAATGAATGAGTTCGTCACCTTGTGCGGCCGTGACCGGGTGCCGATCATCTGGTTCCAGGATACGAGCGGCATCGATGTCGGTGACATTGCCGAAAAGGCGGAGCTCCTCGGCCTGGGCCAGTCCCTCATCTATTCCATCGAGCAGACCGACGTACCGCAGATGTGCATCGTCCTCAGAAAAGGGACGGCTGCGGCCCATTACATCATGGGCGGCCCCACGGCCAACAACCACAATGCTTTCACCCTGGGAACGCCGACCACGGAGATTTACGTGATGCACGGCGAGACAGCGTCGGTCGCATCGTTCGCCCGAAGGCTGGTGAAGGAGAAAGACGCTGGAAACAACCTACAGCCCGTGATCGACAAGATGAACGAGCTCGCCGAGGAATACTACAGGAAATCGAGACCCGTTTACTGCGCCAACAGGGGCTTTGTGGACGAGATCGTTTTCCTTTCCGACCTCAGAAAGTACATGGTTGCTTTTGCGAGCGCTTCTTACCAAAACCCTGCTTCCATCTGCCCCCATCACCACATGATGATTCCTCGAATCATCAAGGGCTGATCCGTCCATCCCCTCTCCCCCCTCGGGCTGCCTCTGTCCCACATTTCTTACAGGACGCAGGGGCTCGGAAAGGCCTGGGGGGGGCGCGGGAAATACGCTTCTTCCCACGCCGGCCGAAACAACCGCCTAGCCCTTTTCTCAGAACTGTTGAAAAACAAGACTGGAGTGCTGAGAAACCCGACAAGGGTTCATCCGGAGGAACTTGTTGAATTTGATGATTAATTCTGTTCATTTAAAAACTTCGTCATCTATCGCTGTAGGATTTTCCAACACTCATTCCCTCCCAGCGCCGGCACTCCCCTCAGGAATTCTTTCCCTCACCTGGGAATCCATACAGATATCAGATCATTAGGAGCAAATGTTCTCGCAAGGGCAAAGCTGGCACCTTCCTTGCTCTTAGAGTGTTGCAGGATAATTCAGGGGAACTCGAAAAAAAAGGAGTGATGCCTATGGTAGAGAATCTGAAAAAAGGGAAAAGGGATCAGGTCGGGTATGGCTCTTCCTATCGCAGGGGAACGGAAGGAGATCTGGGCGCTAAGTCCGAAATCGGTTCTGTCCTCGGCAGACAGGTTTGGCTGATCAAGCCGGAAAAGGGTGCGGAAACGAGCAACCCCTGTCTGTGGATGCAGGCGGGCGTGGTCGATTTCAAGAACTGCAACAATTTCTACGACTGCACGAGATGCAAGTACGATCAGGGCATGCTGAAGCAAGTGGAAAGAGGAAAGCAGATCAGCTGGCAGGATGCCATGCGCAAGAAATCCGCCCTGGCCAGGGTCTGCCGCCACTCCTTGACCCACCGGATTGAGAGAAGGGTGTGCGCCTACGACTATGAATGCTCCAAGTGCGATTTTGACCAGGCCTTCGAAGATGTGTTCAGCCCCAAAGCGTCGCCCCAGCCTTTTGGCGTCAGGGATGTCAAGGGGTTCCAGGTTCCATCGGACTGTTATTTCCACGAGGGCCACACCTGGGCTCAGATCGAGAGCGGCGGTTACCTCAGGGTCGGTATGGACGACTTCGCTTTGAAGCTGCTCGGAAAGGCGGACGCCTTTGACCTCCCCCTCACGGGCAAGGAGATCTCTCAGGGGACGGCAGGATGGGGTTTCAAGAGGGAGGCAAATCAAGCCGAAGTGCTTTCCCCTGTGAACGGGGTGATCGTCGAGGTCAATGCCCGGATGCGCGAACAACCCGGCATCGCCAACCGGGAGCCCTATGCTGGCGGGTGGCTCTTCGTGGTTCACACCCCTGAGATCAAAAGCGCTTTCAAAACGCTCATGGATGACTCGGGGAGCCTCACCTGGATGGCCGGCGAGGTGAACAAACTGGAGGGCATGATCGAGGCCGTGGCGGGTCCTCTGGCCGCAGACGGCGGCTACATGACCGATGACATCTACGGCAGCCTGCCGGGGCTCGGGTGGAAGAACCTGACGAGGACATTCCTCAAGAATCCATGAGGTTGTCACCGCAACGCTGAGACAACCCCCGCACGAAAGGAGAACCGACTTCCATGAAAGGTTCAAACAAAGACGGCCCTCGCACGCCGACGATTGGGCGAGACACGGGAACAGCCGGGTTCTCCCTTTCCTTGAGGAGGAGCCCGGCGGACGAGAGCGGCCCCTGCGTCTGGATGCAGGCCGGCGTCGTCAAGGGCAAACTCTGCAGCATCGGGTTCACTTGCAAAGGCTGCCCCTTTGAAAACGCCATGCGCCGTGCCGTGACCCGGAACATGAAAGCAAGGGAAGAGGGAAAGTTACCGCAGGGCAAGGCGGGCCAGATCATGGCATGGGAAGAAAAGCTGAAATCCTTGCCCCTTTCCCAGAGGCCGTGCATTCACCACCTGAAGAGGCGGATCGACTTCAGGCTGTGCACCAACGAGTACCGTTGCGGCAACTGTGAGTTTGATCAGTACTTCTACGATGAGTACACCGTCCACGCCGTCGTGAGACCCGTGGAGGTTCGTGAGGTGGAAGGTTTCAAGGTGCCCCAGGGCTATTACTTCCATCGTGGTCACGCGTGGGTCAAAATCGAAGAGGCCCCTTCCGTCAGGATCGGGATCGACGACTTCGCCCTGAGGCTCCTGGGACCCCTCGATCAGATCGAAACCCCGCTTGTCGGGAAGCAGGTGAGGCAGGGGGACCCTCACTTCGTCTTGACCAGGGGAGAGAACAAAGCGAGGGTCCTCAGCCCGCTGAGCGGTGTGGTGACCGCGGCCAACCTGAAGCTGCGGGAGAAGGGAAGCTTGGCCAATCAGGATCCCTACTCGGGGGGGTGGGCCCTGACCCTGCACCCGACCCATCTGCGGGAGGAGATCAGAAACTTGATGATCGGAGGGGAAACCGAAGAATTCATGGACGGTGAACTGCGGGAGCTCAACCGCCTTGTGGAGGAGGTTGCCTCGCCCATGGCTGCGGACGGCGGCGAATGGGGCGAGGACCTTTTCGGCGCGATGCCCCAGCTGGGGTGGGAAAGGCTCACCAGGACCTTCCTGCGCACCTGAAAACAGGCGACTGCTTTTGCCTCTATCCTCAAGGGCCGTTAGCCCCGCTCCTCAAGGCTCATCTGCGCCGGTCATCAAGCCACGTCAGGGGCGCTCGGTTACACGGGCATACCCAGCCTTTTCATCTCATCATCAAGAAGAATCGCGCAGTAGCGGCAGAAATGGTTCGACTTGCGGTCCACTTCGTGCACGCTCCGGCAGTAGTGCATGGTGCAGCGAGGGTCACGGCAATGCCTCAGGTTGAAGGTGTGACCCAACTCGTGGATCGCTTCCTTCGCAACGCGGGAACGATAAGCCGTGGTCCCTGAACCGGGGGAGAAAACGTCGATGAATCGATGGGTCGACAGGATGCACGCTTTGCCCCCGAGCTGCGCTTCTCCGTAAACATGGGTGAGGATGGGGATGAAGAGGTCGACTTTCGTGATCCCGAGGACTTTGATCGCCCTGGGGGGAATCAAAAGGGCGAGGGTTTCGATGATCGGCGTGGAGTGGTACTGCTTCCTGACCGGATCCATCCTCATGTCCCCCTCGTTCAGCAGAGGGAGGACCTCGGTGTGGTAGCCGTAGACACGCTGAACCTCTCCCCTCAGGGAATCCAGCAAGGTTCCGTTGACGTCGAGCTCCCCGATGGGAGAAATGACGATGATAGCTTCCTTTGAGTGCATCAGGCCGGTCTGCGAAGGTCGTACCGCTTTATTTTCGCGTAAAGGGTCGAGCGATCGATTCCCAATGTCTCGGCGCTCTCAGAGATATTCCATTGCGTCGCGCTGAGAACTGCCGTCAGATGGGCGATCTCCACTTCTTTCAGGGTCCTGCATTCTGGGGATGAAACGAACTCGGGCCGGAATATGGGGAGGTCTTCGGGAAGGACCTTTCGACCCCTGCCGACAACCACGGCTCTCTCCACGGCGTTTGCCAGTTCCCGCACGTTTCCGGGCCAGTCGTAAAGCATCATCTCGTCGAGGGCTTCCCTGCTGATTTTGTCCATCCTTTTGTTCGTCTCCTGGGTGAAGCGGTGGAGGAAATACTCGGCCAGAAGGGGGATGTCCTCTTTGTGTTCGCGAAGGGGGGGCATCACAAAGGATATGACGTTCAAGCGATAGTAGAGGTCTTCCCGGAAAGTCCCTTCCTTGATGGCTTTTTCCAGGTTCTTGTTCGTGGCGGCGATGATCCGGAAATCCGCCTCGATCGGTTGTGTTCCCCCCACTCGGTAAAAGAGGTGATCCTCGATCACCCGCAGGAGATCGATCTGCATCCTCATGCTGTTTTCCCCTATCTCGTCGAGAAGGAGGGTTCCCCCGTGGGCCAGTTCCAGCCGCCCTTTCTTCGTGGTCTTGGCGTCCGTGAAAGCGCCCTTCTGGTACCCGAAAAGTTCGCTCTCAAGAAGATGTTCTGGAAAGGCGCCGCAATTGACGACCACAAAAGGACCGTGGGAGCGTCGGCTCTTGTTGTGGATCGCCCTGGCCGCCAGCCCTTTGCCCGTGCCCGTCTCACCCTTGATCAGGACGGTTGAATCCGTGGGGGCAATGCGCTCGATCAGGTCGAAAACCTCTTGAAGCGCCTTTGACTGGCCCATCATGCTCTCAACGCGCGCCCTCTCTCGGTACTGATCCCTCAGGAATTGGGTTTCCCGGCTCTGGGCCTGGTACTGGATGATCTTTTCGATCAGGATCATCAGTTCGTCGGGGTCAAAAGGCTTGAGCAGGTATTCGTGAGCCCCGTTTTTCATCGCTTCGATGGCGCTCGGAATGGAGCCGTACGCCGTGATCATGACCACGGCCACATCAGGGTCGCTTTCTTTTAACTTCTTCAGGACGTCGAGGCCGCTCATCCCCTCCATTTTGATGTCCAGGAGAACGATATCATAACGGGTCGATTCGCACTTGGCCAAGGCTTCCTCGCCGCTGCTCGCCTTTTCGACGCTGTGGCCGTCCCGTGTGAGCCAGCCCCCCAGAGACTCGCGGACAATCAATTCATCGTCAACGACAAGGATCTTGGC
>JAGUZM010000365.1 GCA_020060805.1 Deltaproteobacteria bacterium
CGGAGGCCCAGGGAAGAATCCACACCTCCGCCGTCACCGTCGCCGTCCTGCCTGAGGCGGAAGAGCTGGATGTACAGATCAACCCGGAGGACCTGCGGATCGACGTCTACCGGTCATCGGGCCATGGCGGCCAGCATGTGAACGTGACGGATTCCGCTGTGCGGATCACCCACATTCCTACGGGTCTCGTGGTCACATGTCAGGACGAGAAGTCCCAGCACAAGAACAAGGCGAAAGCGTTAAAGGTGCTCAGGTCCCGGTTGCTCGACATACAACAGGCCGAGCAGCAGTCAAAGATCATGGAGGAGCGAAGAAGCATGGTGGGTTCAGGCGATCGGAGCGAGAAGATCAGAACCTACAACTTTCCCCAGGCGAGGGTCACAGACCACAGGATCGGTTTGACCCTGCATCGGCTGGAGGTGATTCTTCAAGGACAGCTTGATCTGCTGATCGATCCCCTGATCACCCATTACCAAGCTGAGGCGCTCAAAGCAGCATAATGAGCCCACGAACATGGACTGTCGGCGAACTTCTGAAAGTCACCACAGACTATCTGCAGACCAAAGAGATTGACTCCCCGCGCCTGAGCGCGGAAGTCCTTCTTGCCCATCAGCTCTGCCTCAAACGGATCCAGCTCTACCTGAACTTTGATCAGCCCCTCAGCGAGAATGAAGTGAGGGGATACCGGTCCCTCGTCAAAAGGCGGCTCAGGGGGGAGCCGATTCAGTATATCACCGGCGTCCAGGAGTTTTGGTCCCTGGAGTTCAACGTGGGTCCGCCGGTTTTAGTCCCCAGGCCCGAGACCGAGGTTCTCGTGGAGCAAGTGGTCGGCCTTTGCCGAAAGAAAGAAATGCCCTCCCGGCCCAGAATCCTCGACCTCGGCACCGGGTGTGGCGCGGTAGCCGTCGCACTTGCCAGGGAGATCCCGGAGGCAGAGATCTGGGCGAGTGACATTTCCCGGGATGCCCTACGACTGGCCAGGCAGAACGCTTCCAAGCACGGAGTCGATGGGAGGGTTTATTTTCTGCTCGGAGACATGTTTCAACCCTTCAGAGGCGGTGGACGACCTTTTGAGGTGATCGTTTCAAACCCGCCATACGTTTCTTCCAGCGCCTTTTCCTACCTCCCGCCGGAGGTGAAGGATTATGAGCCGAGGCTCGCTCTGGACGGGGGGGAGGATGGCATGGCCTATATCGCGAGACTTGTCACGGAGGGGGCGGGATTTCTGGTTCCAAAAGGATGGATCTTGGTGGAGATGGACCCGGATCAGACGTCGAGGGCGATGGAACTCATGGAACAAAGCGGTACATATCAGTCTCTGAGACGGGTCAAAGATTACAGCCATCGCCACAGGGTTGTGATGGCGCAGAAGAGATAGGATGCTTATCGTGTTTTTGAGGCGTTCGGCGGCAGCCAACAACCACGGCTGAAAGAGATCATTAAACTTAGTATAGATTTTCACAATTACGGTCACAAACCTTGGTTCACCACGGAGACACAGAGGCCGCAGAGAAAAGTTTTTGTTTGTCGGGAGATACCGACAAACAAAAATATTCTGCCCCAAGAGGATTTTACGAGGATTATTTTCGTCTATCGGTACTTGTCCCGCCATAGCTTTAGCGACGGCGGATCTCCCGATAGACGAAAAGCATATCCCCCTCCGTGTCCTGTGCCTCGGTGGTGAATACGTGAGGGTATTTACGAAAGCTTGTGCTTAGTCACGGAGCCGGGAGTGATGACGATATTCAACATTCTCAATGAAGCGTGGGTCCTCCTCCGGGAATCTTCCGTCTACGTCCTTTTCGGGATCTTGGTGGCCGGGCTCATGCGGGTCTTCTTAAGCCCTGAGGCTGTGGGCCGGCATCTGCGCCGGGGAAAAGTCAGATCTGTGCTCAAAGCGGCGGTATTGGGCATCCCCATCCCTTTATGCTCCTGCGGGGTCTTGCCGGCCGCCGTTTCCCTGAAGCGGCAGGGAGCGAGCAGAGGGGCGACGGCTGCGTTCCTCAT
The DNA here is from genome assembly GCA_020060805.1 of Deltaproteobacteria bacterium. Lineage (GTDB taxonomy): Bacteria > Desulfobacterota > DSM-4660 > Desulfatiglandales > HGW-15 > JAHECH01. The sequence continues at coordinate 2,008 of JAGUZM010000365.1, forward strand.
CTCCACGCCGGAATCGGGCGTTGATTCGATCGCCCTCACCTACGCCCTTTTGGACCCTGTGATGACCGTCGCCCGGCCGGCGGCAGCTTTTGCGACAGCCGCTGTGGCCGGGGTGGCAGAAAACGTTCTCAGCGGGGAAGAAGGAAAAGGGGCGGAGGCGGAACCCGATCTCAGTTGCCCCGTGGATGGCTGCTGCGACGGTATGGACTGCCTTCCCCAAGAGCACAGGCTCCACCACAGTTTTTTCGAAAAACTGAGGGCCGGGCTCGGATATGCTTTTTTCGAGCTGTGGGAGGATATCGCCCTCTGGTTCCTTGTCGGGCTGCTTTTGGCAGGAGCCATCACTTCTCTGATTCCCTCGGAGATCATGGTCGAGCATTTGGGCGGCGGCCTGACCTCCATGCTCATCATGCTCGCTGTTGGAATTCCCCTTTACATCTGCGCCACCGCTTCCACCCCGATTGCAGCCGCCCTTGTCCTAAAGGGAGTCAGCCCCGGGGCAGCTCTCGTTTTTCTCCTGGCAGGCCCTGCGACCAATGTCACGTCCCTTACCGTCCTCTTTGGTGTGCTGGGAAAACGGGCGACGGCCGTCTACCTCGCTTCCATAGCCGTGGTCTCGGTCTCATGCGGGTTGATTCTGGATCAAGTCTACTTGCTTCTGGGGATTTCAGCTCAAGCCGTGGCAGGACAGGCGACGGAGATTATACCCATCTGGGTCCAAGTCCTCGGCGCGGCGCTCCTCCTGATCATGTCCATCAGGCCGCTATATCGATTCCTGCAATCCCGAATCAGACGGGTCATTGGGAAGTCCCAGGCTCAAACCTGCGATTGCGCCACAGGTGCATGCCAGCCGACGCATATTGTCGATATCCGAAACCCGGAATCCGACGAAGACAAACGATGAATCCCCCTTGTGAGCTCTACGATAACTCCCTCTCTCCCTTGAGGGAGAGGGTCGGGGTGAGGGTGTGAGTGCTTGAAGCCACACCCCCTCACCTAACCTCTCCTTGAGGGGGAGAGGAAGTTTAAGTTGTCGGACAGCCTCTTGTTCCCCCTTTATGGAGGGGGGAGCGCACGAATGCTCAAGAGAAAAGGGATAGCCCGTGAAGCGGTATCGAGACTTCAATAGTTATCTGCGGCAAATCTACGGCGTGCGTGTCCAGCGGATATCCCTGGATGCGGGATTGAGCTGCCCCAACAGGGATGGGACCATTTCCCGGCAGGGGTGCATCTACTGCGACAGGCTGGGTTCGGGAAGCGGAGCGATGGTGGAGCGGGGGGAGTCGTTGGAGGAGCAAATCGCCCGGGGCCGCCGTCTGGCGGAGAAAAGGTACGGGGCGAAAAAGTTCATCGCTTATTTCCAGTCTTTCACGAATACCTATGGACCCCTTTCCCGGCTGAAGATGATGTATGATACGGCTTTGAGCTGTGCGGACGTGGTCGGGCTGTTCGTGGCCACGAGGCCCGACTGCATCAATTCAGAGGTTCTGGAACTGCTCAGGTCTTATCAGAAAGACCATCTTGTCTGGGTCGAGTACGGTCTTCAATCCAGCCACGATGAGACCCTCCGGGCCATAAACCGGGGCCATGATGTGGCCTGCTTTGAGCATGCTGTGCGCATGGCGGACAATTGCGGACTGAATGTCTGCGCGCACGTCATCCTCGGCCTGCCTGGTGAAACGCGGGAAATGATGCTCGGGACTGCTCGCTACCTCGCATCCCTGCCCGTGATGGGGGTGAAGATCCATCTTCTCTACGTTGCGCGGGGGACACGGCTGGCGGAACTCTACGAGCAGGGGGGGATCCAGTGCCTGGCAAGGGATGATTACGTCGAGGCGGTGATTGATTTCCTGGAACTGCTCCGGCCGGACATGGTGATCCAACGGCTCACCGGAGATCCGGCTCCGTCAGAACTCCTCGCACCGCAATGGGCAAAAGAGAAGTTCAAGAACCTCAACCTGATCAAGAAAAGACTGGAGGAAAGAGACTCATGGCAAGGGAGGAAGTGCCAGAGCCACGGAGGCACAGAGCCACAGAGCCGCGGAACCACAGAACCACAGAGATAGGGAGGGATTCAATCGGTAGTAACCGAGAAAGGAGGTCACAGCTGGATCATGAAGATCAACTCCGTGCTCATGAATCCAGATCCTTTCCTCCTGAAGCTCTGGGGTTCTGGGGTTACTGCTGTGGCTCTCCGACCTTTTTTCGGAAAAGCTGGTCCAAGGCGATGTCGTACTCCCTGGAGCCGGGCGTGAGGGTCTTGTTGCGGCTGAGTTGCTCCGTGATCTCGTGCTCAGCCCGTTCGAATTTCAGGTTAATCCGGGCGATCACTTCATTCACCACTTTGTAGATGTCCACGTCCGTACCGTACACCTCGGTCACGGAAGGATCCTTGAGGACCACTTCTAAAATGTACTGGGTGATGTAAAGAGAAACGGGGTTCGGGTTGGGGAGGATGTTGCGTACCGGAGCGATGAAATACTTGAACTCGAACTCATTCAGCCTGAGGACCTGTTTCAAGCCCTTGAGGAGAAGCTCGGACATCACGGAAGGATTATCGGTCTCAACGACTTTCTCCGCGAGAAGGGCCTGGGACAGACTCCTGTGGATTTCCGGGAGCTTGAACTTGAAAAACCGGTCTCTTTGAAAAGACTCCCGCCTTTCCCTCCTCTCGATCCTGTTGAGCAGTTTATCCTGCTCCTTGCCGCTGTCGAATCTTCTCATGCAGGTCTGTATTTGCCGGAATTTACCTAATCATTCTTGCTGCTCGATGAAGCGGTTTCCTTCTTCGGTTTGTCGGCCGAAGCTTTTGCTCCCTCCTTGGTCGCCGGCTCTTTATCGCCGGCTGTCGGCTTTTTGCCTTCCGATGACCTGTTGGAGGCATAGTCCGTAACATACCACCCTGTTCCTTTCAGATGAAAGGCACTGTGGGAAATCAATTTTCTCATTTTGCCCTTGCAGGCTTCGCACTTCGGCGCAGCCGCTTCCGTGACCTTTTGCCACACCTCGGTCTGACGGCCGCATTTGACACACTCATACTCGTAAATCGGCATAAAGAAACACCTCGCAACAATTTCGATCCGTAGTTCTAGTACCAACTTGATACTAGTTCCCAAGCACTGTGAGCGCAAAGGAATAAATCCAGTGGTATCAGCACAGGGCGAAACCACAGACCCTGTGATTCTCGTAAGAGTCGAGAACGTACGCCATTTTTCTGAGGGAAAGATCCTTCAGTATCTGATAAGTGGTCTGGTGGACGATTCTTTCCTCCTTGTCCCTCTCTTTTCCGGTAACCTCGAATCTCTGGGCAAAATTGCAGAACCGGACGATATGGACCAGCTCATGGGTGAAAACGTAGACAAGGAGCGGAAGCAGGCCTAGATTCTTATCCCTGTTGAGTGCATCCAGGATGTGATGGTCCTGGAGGCAGATAAAATAAAAGTCCCTCGCGGAACTCTTCGGATCGAAAAGACTGACCCCTTTGGACCCCTTTCCAAGCACCGCGAAGGCCCCATGAACGATTTCGCTTTCGCTCAGGTCTGAAAGGGTCTTCACCCCGTAGCGAAGCCTTTTCCACTGGGCTAGAGAGAACTTAAAGAAATCGCCGGTATTTTCCTCGGCGATCCCCAGGGCCTCGCCCACGGTGAATATGTCTTGACTGTTGAAAGGCCAGATAGCCATCGAACCAAATCGCCGGTATGCGAAAACGTCAAAATATTAAGGCTTGTTCTGACAAAGTCAATCCTGCAGAAGGGGTGGTGGCGGTGACTGGACTCGAACCAGTGACTCTGCGGATATGAGCCGCATGCTCTGACCAGCTGAGCTACACCGCCGGTAACACTCTACTTTACATCAAGCTTTTTTTTGTCAAGAGATAATAGGCAAAGGGATTCTTGACATCCTCGAAGGACAGTTGCTAGGAGTGGGGCAGGGGAATGAAATCCTGAATAGAGACGTTTTCGGGGCCCGATTTCAAGGAGAATGAACGTGGAAGAAAAAGATCTTAAACCCAACACAGGGATCGTAACATCTCGGAAGTGCCCCCACTGCGGGCATAACGAAATCGGTTATAGGACACCGGATGGCGAGTTCCATGCCCTGAAGCCGGGAAGTTTGGTCCAGGTTTTGATGGTAGAGGAGCCTCAAGGCCCGGCTCTGGAAACGATGACGGGTCTTGGAGGGATCCTTCCGGAGGGGGAAGATCAGGAGACTTACAGGCCATGGGTCCCGGACCCTTTGACAGGCAGCAAAAAGCTGCGCCTGAAATATGGGGTCATGGTGAAGGAGGGCGTTTTTGATGGGCCGATGGCCGGCGACATCTATCGTTCCGCCTATATCAAGAAGCTTGAGGGGTTGATCGAAAAGGAAACCCGTACGCCCCTGCCGGTCATCCTGGATCGGTTTTTCTCCTCTGCCCATCTTGCCTCGGGCAATCCCAGGCAGATCGCGCAGGCGATGTACCGTGAGCTGGACGAGATCCAGAATCCTGCCCGGCTGATGACGGAATGGTTGGAAAGGCAGGATGATGAAAGTTTGGCGAAGGTTATGGCTCTCCCTGTCACGGAACCATCAACCGAGGGGCCTGTGAGCGAAGAGGCCCTGGCAAAGGAGCTCGAAGATCTTTCTCTGGAAGGATTCCTGGTGCTCCTGGAAGACTGATTCAGGGGCCGACAGCCGATCCGACCCCTGATCGGCCCTATTCCTACCCGAGCTTCTTGATCGCTTCCGTCAGGGCCGGGACGACCTTAAACAGATCGTCCACAACCCCGTAGTCCGCCCTCTGGAAAATGGGCGCCTCCGGGTCTTTGTTAATGGCCACGATGACCTTGGAGGTGCTCATGCCCGCGAGGTGCTGGATTGCGCCGGATATGCCGCAGGCGATATAGAGATTCGGCGACACCACCTTGCCCGTTTGTCCCACCTGATCGGCATGGGGCCTCCAGCCCGCATCCACGGCTGACCGGGATGCTCCCACGGACGCACCCAGGGCGTCCGCCAGGTCCTCCAGGACCTTGTAGCCCTCGGGGCCTTTCATTCCCCGGCCGCCGGAGACGATTTTGTCCGCTTCGGTCAAATCCACCCTGCCTCCTGCGTCCTTGATGACGTCGACCACCTTTGTCTTGATCGCGGCATCGTCCAGGTTGACGGCTGCGTCCACGATCTCGGCGGACTTGGAGGTGTCCGGCTGGTTCATCGCCATCACATTGGGCCTCGCCGTGGCGATATGAGGCCTGTTGTCACTGAAGGTCACTTTGGCATAAGCTTTTCCTGCGTAGACGGGCCGGGTGGCGACGAGATTGCCCCCCTCCAGTTCAAAAGCGGTGCAATCCTGGGCCATGCCGACCCCGAGGCGCGCTGCAAGGCGGCCTGCGAAATCCTTTCCCTGCACAGACGCGCCCATGATCAGGACGGCCGGTTCATTCGCCTTGACCATATCCGCCACGAGCGAGACATAGGCTCCGGCCGTATAGTGCTTGAGGCGAGGGTCGTCGGCAACGATGACCTTGTCCGCACCGTAGTGCCCCAAGCTCGCCGCCTTGTCCTTGACATTGGAACCGATCAACACGGCGGTGATCTTCTGGCCCAGTTTTTCTGCGAGGCGCTTCCCCTCACTCACCACTTCAAAAGATACTTTTCGGATTTCACCTTCCCGTTGTTCAGCAATCACCATGACTCCCTGTGCCATTCTATATCTCCTTATCGTAAGAATTCAGTCATCAGAATTTAGATCACCTTGGCCTCCTGGCGGAGCAACCTGGCCAGCTCTGCGGCCTTTTGTTCAGGAGAATCTCCTGCGATGATCTTGCCCGCCTTTCTCTGAGGGGGTGGGGTGATCTTGACGATCTTGAGTTTTCTCGCAGCCTCTCCGAATTCACTCGGATTCAAACCGAGGCCCGAAAGGGTTTTCTCCTCCAGGGGCTTCTTTTTCGCCTTCATGATCCCCGGAAGAGAAGCGTACCTCGGCTCGTTGAGCCCTTTCTGTGCCGTGACAAGGGCGGGAAGGGAGGACTCGATGACGAGGGTCTGGCCTTCTACAGGTCTATGAACCTTCACGGATTTCCCATCCTGGCCGACCTCCACCTTGACGATGACGGGCAGATGAGGGATCCCGAGAAACTCCGCCAACGTGGCGCCGACGAGCCCCATATCCTCGTCCACGCCCCGCTGACCCGTGAAAATCAGGTCATATTTCAAACCCTTGATCACCGCAGCGAGAGCCTTGGCCGTTGCGATGGCATCGCTCCCATCCGCGGCAGGGTCTGTGATGAGGATCCCTTTGTCCGCTCCCATCGCGAGGGCCGTCCGAATCGACTCGGTCGCTCGCTTGGGGCCCAGGCTGATGACGGTTACCTCACCACCCGATTTCTCCTTGATTCGCAAAGCTTCTTCAACACCGAACTCGTCATAGGGATTCATGACCCATTTGATGTCATCCTTGACGATGGATTTGCCGTCCGGAGCGATCTTGATCTGCGCCTCCGTGTCCGGAACCTGCTTGATGCACACAATGATGTTCACTTCTGCCTCCTTTCCCTGCCATGAAATTCAAACCCGGCTGTGTCACATGAGTCCGGAATCCTGACTAGCCCGTACAAGAAATAACCGCTGATTTGCTTGGCGGCGGTTTCAATATCATACTTTTTGTGGCTTGACAATACCCAGAATCTCGACATCTCATCCAGGGCCCCGAAAAAGGCTCTTTTGGCGATCCCCGGGATGATTTCCTTCTTGAAGACACCCTGCTCCTGGCCATCCTTGATGATATCATCGATCAAATTGAGGTACTGCAGGAATCCTTCATTCTTGTATTCTTTCATGAACTTACTGCTCTGCCTTAACTCCACCTGAATGATTTCCGCCACGTTCTTGTTGAGTTCGATCAGCTTCAGGTGGGTCAGGGCGAACCTCTCAATTTTCTTGATCGCATCCTTTTCCTTCGAGATCTCCTCCATCATGTTGGTCAGGACCGATTTCATCTGCTCTTCAAACAGGGAAATCAGGATGTCGTCTTTGTTCTCAAAATAGAGATATATCGTGCCGTCCGCCACGTGGGCCTCCCGGGCGATGTCGGAAACCTTGGCATGAAAAAAACCTTTCTTGGCAAAGACTTTTGTTGCCGCGTTGATGATTCTGTGGTATTTATCGCCATTCCTATTTTTCATACGGATATCGCCGTTGCCGAGGATAGGCTGCACCCACTCCTCCTGGGTCTTTTTTTCATCATGGGGTTCTCCCCGCGGCGCCCGGCAACGCAGAGGCCTGAAAGCGGGTAGATATGAATGATCATTCATTCACTATCACTCGCCTCAATGGGGTGTCAAGGCCTTTTGGGCACAACCATCCCTCCGGGGCTCTTCTTTTTGACCACGGCGCAAAAACCTGTTATAAAAGCGGAGGTTTCGAAAAAACCTGAAAGGGGGTGCGGGCGGCGATGAACGGCGACAGTCCTTTAAAGGACAAAATGGTCCTTGTGGTGGATGACGAACCGGATATTCTGGAGAGCGTCGAGGAAGAGCTGGATATGTGCATCCTTCACAAAGCGGGCGACTTTGAAACAGCCCTTCAGTATCTCCTGAGTTACACCTACGACATCGTGATTCTAGACATCATGGGAGTCAACGGGTTCGAACTCCTCCAGCAATCCGTGAGCAGGGGCTTCCCGACGGTCATGCTCACAGCCCACGCACTCACACCCGAAGCCCTGAAGAAGTCCATCAAGCTGGGTGCCGTGTCCTTTCTCCCCAAAGAACAGATGATCGACCTGCGTTCCCACCTGGAAGACGTGGTTCTTGGAACGAAGAAACAGGCTTGGCAGAAGCTCTTCGATAAGCTCGGGGGTTATTTCAATAAGCGATTCGGACCGGACTGGAAGGAGCGAGACCGATTTTTCAGGGAATTCGAGGAAGAGTTGCGAAAAGAAGCCTGAGGGGTAAGTGTCTGATTTTTATCTTGACATCGACCAGGTTATGCTCTTAAATGACACTCTCTTTTTTTCGGCTTCGTCCATCAATCGACCAGATAGACCAGACAGACCAGACAGACCAGAGAGGTGCGCGGTCAGGCTGAGGTGAAAGCCAGAGAGGAAAGCCTGTTTTTCACGCCCGGTTCTTAATCTGACAGTTCAGACTGATCGTCTTCACGTCCAAACCCGATGGTGTGAATCAACCTGTTCCTTAGTGGTCCGTTAAACTATTGTTTAGGAAGGTAAACCCAAAACCAAAGGAGGAGGCATCATGCGTAGAGGATTTGCGTATTTGAGCGTTTTGGTCGTGATCGTCGGTTTCATCACCTTGTCCGTCGGCCACCAGGTCTGGGCGAAAGATATCAAAGTCGGGGCTGTGATCAACCTGACCGGCCCGGCATCCACGTGGGGACAGTTCCATGCCAAAGGCCACCAGGATTACTTCCGGTATGTCAACGAGGTCAAGGGTGGTATCGGGGGCAACAAGATCGATCTGACCATCGTGGATCATGCCTACAAGGTGCCGGAGGCTGTCAAGTTTGTGAAGAAGTTCTGCGCCGAGGACAAGATGGACATCATCGCCACCTGGGATGCCGGGTCAGGGATCATGGCCAAACCCATCATCCAGGAGTATAAAATCCCCAACATCAACTACTCCACCTTCCAGGGAATCCTTGCGCCGCCGATCGACTACGCTTTTCTCCCTTTCGGTGCGTACACCATGGACAGCTATGCCGTGCTGGAGTACATCCGGGCCATTCACAAGGGCAAGGAACCTCCCAAGGTCGGTCTCCTCACCTACAACAACCCCTACGGCAAATCGATTCATGACGCGAGCAAAGCAGCTGCTGAAAAGCTGAACGTGAACATCGTGGCCATTGAAGAATTCCCTCCCACGAGCTTGGACCTGAACACCGAACTGCTCAGGCTGAAGGACAAGAAAGCGGAGTACATCTTCATGCAGTGCCTCCCTTCGGCCATCATCATGGCTCTTCAATCGGCGGACCGTGTCAAGTTCAAAGTGCCTTTTTTCGGAACATGGACATCCACGGACCCGGATTTCTTTGTCCGTGGAAAGGGCCTGATTCGCGACAGGATGCACATGCAGTTCCCAGGCGGCCTTCCCGTGGACGAAACCCCGGGCATCCGATTCATGGAGGAGCAATACGCACGGTATAAGAACGTGTCCAAGTTCGACATGTCCTACTGGGAGGGGACGATCATCGGGATGATCATGGAAAGGGCTTTCCAGAGGGCGAACGAGAGGTTCGGCGCGATCAACAGCCAGACCATCAACGATGCCCTGGAGACGTTCAACAACGA
>JAGUZM010000046.1 GCA_020060805.1 Deltaproteobacteria bacterium
AATACATCCATGACGGTTATCCCCATGAGTCGAATTATGGATATTCGTTTGCGAAGAGACTGATCGACCCCGCAATAAAGGCATACAGAACCGAATATGGCATGAAAGTCATTGGACTGGTGCCGAACGGTATCTTCGGGGAAAATGACAATTTCAATTACGAGGATGCAGCGATGCTTCCTGCGCTGATAAGACGGTTTTACGAAAACAGGGACGGAGAATCGAAAATAATGATCTGGGGCGACGGCTCCCCGTTGAGAGAGTACACCTATGCAAAAGATGTCGCCCGGGCCTACCTGTGGTGCCTTGATAATTATGACAACCAGCAGATACTCAATATTGGAAGTACAGAGGAACACACAGTCCGGGAAATAGCGTTTATGATAGCCGATATCATGAGGATCGACAGAAAAAGAATCGCCTTCGACCTTACTAAGCCCTCAGGTATCTTTCGAAAGAGTACAGACAACTCGAGATTCGTTCATCTGTCACGTTTTGAATATACGCCTTTCAAGGTTGGTCTGGAGCGCACAGTCGGGTGGTTCATCGAAACCGCGGAGAGAAATCCAGAAAGGCTTCGAGTGGTGAGCAAGTTGAAAAAGCGTGTGGACCAAGGAATGGTGGCGAAATGAAGTACAGGGAATTGGGCGCCACGGGGATCAGAGTCTCGGAGATCGGGTTTGGGGCCTGGGGTATCGGCGGCGACTCATATGGAGAGACGGATGATCGCGAATCCAAATCGGCACTTGTTTGTGCGTTTGATCAGGGGATCAACTTTTTTGACACATCTGATCTGTACGGCTCGGGCCACAGTGAGACGCTGATTGGTCAAGCCTTGAGTGGCCACAGAGATCAGGTTATTTTGGCAACGAAAGGTGGCGCCCTGCCTTATGGCGGGATGCGAATGGTACAGGATTTCTCGGTCGCGCATATCACAAAAGCGGTGGAATCGAGTATGCGTAGACTGAAGACCGACTACATAGATGTCTATCAGCTTCACAATCCTGCACTTAAGGACCTGACAGACGATCTCCTTTCAACGCTTACTGATCTTAAACGAAGCGGAAAGATAGGAGCGATTGGCGTCTCGCTTCGTTCTCCCGTTGACGGACAGGGCATCCTGGAAAGGTATTCGTTTGATGCGGTGCAGGTCAACTTCAACATGATAGACCAGAGGCTTCTCGAAGTAAAACTTTCGGTGCTGGCAAGACAAAAGGGGTTTGGGATCATAGCCAGGACCCCCCTGAACTTCGGTTTTCTTGCAAGTTCGTTGTCTAATATTGTTTTTGGGGAGAACGATCATAGGCGCAACTGGCCAAAAGAGCAATTGGAGCTGTGGTCAAACTCCTCGAATTTGTTTGAGTCCTTATGCCAGCAGAGAAAAATAAGCAAGGCACAACTTGCATTGCAGTTTTGTCTTGCCTTCGATGAAGTCTCGACAGCGATACCCGGGATGTTAAATACCGGTGAAGTGCTGGAGAATGCCGCCGCCAGTGAGCTGGAACCGCTAACTGCCGAGGAATTGCAGCTAATTCAGCGCATTTATCAGACCCACGCGTTTGTCGTCAAGGAGGTAAAACATAGGGAGGTGGGGCGGAGATACAGTGAAAAGATCCCAGTGCCGAAGTTCTGAACACGCCTTCGAGTGAACGGAGAAGTTAGTGTCACAAAAGGAAGCCAGGAAAGGATAGAAATGAAGTTGGGGAAAAAAATGAAGGTGGGCTTAGTTCAGGTCAACAATAGTTTTGGTAACCAGAACTACCTGCCGTATTCTGTCGGTCTGTTTCAAGCCTATGCTCAGAAATATCTCTCCAGTCCTGAACTATTCGAATTCATGCTACCGATCTACAAGCGGGTCGGCGTTAAAGAGGCAACACGGCAGCTTCTGGATGCCGATATCGTATTCTTTAGCACTTATGTCTGGAACATGAAGATCTCTCTCGAAATCGCTCGGCAGTTGAAAGGGACACGGCCGGAGATGTGTACCGCCTTTGGCGGTCCCCACGTGCCGAATAGGAATGTGGAGGATTTCCTCCGAGCTAACCTTTTCGTTGACGTGGCGTGTCATGGAGACGGGGAGGAGACGGTGCTGTCGATGCTGGAGAACTTGCAGGAAAGGACCTGGCAAAATGTGCCGTCTATTAGTTACATCGATGGCCGAAGAGAAGTGATCCGAACGAGAGGATCGGAAAGAATCAGTGATATTGATCGAATACCGTCTCCTTATCTCAGCGGGGTCTTTGAGCCCTTAATGGCGGTAAATCAGGGCGAGGAATGGATTGCTCTACTGGAAACGAACAGAGGATGCCCGTTCTCCTGTGCCTATTGCGACTGGGGTTCAGCAACAAAGAGCAAGGTTTATTCGTACAGTATAGAAAGAATACGTAAAGAGATTGACTGGTTCAGTGAACACGGCATAGATTTCGTGTTCTGCTGCGATGCGAATTTTGGTATCCTGCTCAGGGATATTGAAGTTGTAGAGTACTTTGCTCGAAATAAGGGAAAATACGGGTATCCGAAGGCCCTGTCCGTCCAGAATACGAAAAATGTCGCCGATCGAACCTACACGATCGAGAGGAAGATGTCGCAATGCGGACTCAACAAGGGCGTGGCTATGGCGCTCCAATCAATTAACAAGGAGACTCTTCGGCACATCCACAGGGCAAACATATCGATAGGAGCGTTTCAGCAGCTCCAACGGAAACTTACCTCTGACAACATAGAGACTTTCACCGATCTGATTCTTGGCCTGCCTTGTGAGACGTATGAAAGTTTTGCTCACGGTGTTGCAACAGTCATAGAGAGCGGACAGCACAACCGGATTCAATTCAACAACCTCTCCATACTACCGAACTCTGAAATGGGTGACCCGGAATACCAGAAGAAATACGGTTTTCGAATTGTGGAGACGAGGATCATCAATGCCCATGGAAGCCTGACAAACGACGATACTGTCTTTGAAACCCAGCAGTTGGTCGTTGGGACCAACTCGATGCCGGAGCAGGATTGGGTGCGAGCCAGGGTTCTTAGTTGGATAACGGCGCTGCTATATTTTGACAAGCTCCTGCAAATACCGTTCCTCGTGCTACACTCCTGTTATTCCGTGGGAATGCGCACTCTACTGGAGGGATTTACAAATGTGACCGAAGCCTATCCGCATCTTTTTCGGGTTCACCAATTCTTTAGAAAAAAAGCTGTTGAACTTCAGAATGGGGGTGCGGAGTTCTTCGAGTCGGAAAAATGGCTCAACCTATGCTGGCCTGGTGATGAGTTAATATTCATCGAACTCTGTGCGGAAGGCAGGCTGGATCAATTTTACT
>JAGUZM010000377.1 GCA_020060805.1 Deltaproteobacteria bacterium
AAAATAAGCACGCTTACTTTTCCAACTTGATACTAGTGTCCTGAGTTACAAATCAGGTGAATAAGTCGACTCGGTCGGAGCCCCCCGGAGGTGTTCTTCCAGGACGCAATCACATTCCTCCAGAGCCACTTTATAGCCACCCGTGCCCTGGCAGCCACCACGGACAGCCCCAGAAGACAAACGCTCCGACTGCCACGCCACTCTGTGTCTTCCCTAATCCCTATTAAGATTATGGGGGCGTTCAAAACGCCCCGAGGTGATATTGCGGTCCTGAGAGAACACCTCCGGGGGGCTTCGCCCCGTGCTGAATTCAACAACGGATTTCTGACTCAGGACACTAGATATACGTGGGCGACTTAAATTCACCCCACTTTTCCCGCATTACACCGCAAATCTCCCCCAGTGTCGCATAGCTCTTGACCGCCTCAATGATCGGTGGCATCAAGTTCTCCGTGCCATTAACGGCACCGGCTAGATTCTTGAGAGCCCGTTGGACATCACGGCCACTGCGTTTCTCTTTCACTGAGGCCAGTGTTTCTTTTTGTGTGGTCTCCACCAGTGGATCCGATTCAAAAATATCTCGCTCCTCAAAACCCGCTTCCTCATCCATTTTGAATTTATTGAGCCCCACAATGATTTTTTCACCGGTGTCGATCTCTCTTTGAAGCTTGACGCTTGATTCCTGGATTTCCTTGTAGACAAACCCATTCTCTATCGCTCCCAGCATCCCGCCCATCTCGTCAATCTTCGTAAGATATTCCGAAGTCCTTTTCTCTATCTCATCCGTAAGGTATTCGACATAGTACGATCCGGCTAGTGGATCTACCGTATGGCATAACCCGGATTCATGGGCGAGAATCTGTTGGGTTCTCAAAGCGAGCCTGGCGGAGTCCTCGGTGGGAATGGCATAACCTTCGTCCCAACACGCGGTATGGATAGCCTGGTGCCCTCCCAGCACACCCATCAGGGCATGCAGGGTGACCCTCACGATATTGTTTAGGGGCTGCTGAGGAATAAGCGTGGATCCGCAGGATCCGCTGTAGGTCCTGAAAAGATGGCTGGCAGGGTTCTTTGCGTGGAAACGTTCCTTCACGATCTTCGCAAACAGCCTCCGCGCTGCACGGTATTTTGCCACCTCCTCAAGAAGGTCACGATGACATCCGAGGCTGTATGATAATCTCGGCGCGAAATCGTCAACATCGAGACCTCTCTCGCGCGCTTTTTCTATGTACAAAATCGCATCGGCCAGAGTGAAGGCAAGCTCCTGGACGGCGTTTGCCCCAGCCTCTCTGAAGTGATAACCTGTGATGCTTAAGGTATTCCACTTGGGAACATGCTTGTAGCAGTACTCTACGATGTCGAGGACAAGCTTTATGCTCGGCTCAGGGGGGAAGATGTACGTCCCTCGCGCGATGAATTCCTTCAGAATATCGTTTTGTGTTGTGCCCATCAGCTTTTCTTGAGGAACGCCTTGCTTCTCTCCGACCGCAATGTACATAGCCAGAAGAACCGTTGCCGGGGCGTTGATGGTCATGGAGGTGGAAACCTCACCCAGAGGGATGCCTTCGAAGATGGTTTCCATGTCAGCGAGGGTATCTACGGCCACCCCGACTCGTCCCACCGCGCCCTCTGCCATCGGGTGATCTGAGTCATACCCAATTTGCGTTGGCAGATCGAAGGCGACAGACAACCCTGGCATGCCTTGTTTCAAAAGATAACGAAATCGCTTGTTGGTGTCCTCCGCTGTCCCAAAACCAGCATAGTTTCTCATCGTCCAGAGGCGTCCTCGATACATGGTCGGATAGACCCCTCTCGTATAAGGATATTCTCCTGGAAAGGAGAGATCCCTGATGTAGTCGGATTCTTCCAGGTCTAAGGGCGTATAAAGTCTCTTGACCGGAAGACCGCTTTCCGTCGTGAATTCCTTTTTTCTCTCACCCGGTGTCTCTCCCGCCCGATGGACGCTGTTCTTTTCCCACTTCTCCATTCCCTCCCTTATTTCCTTCACGCCCATGCGTCTCCCTCTCAGACTTGGTAGAATTGACCTTCTTCATCCTCATCGGATAGACAACTGATGATGAAATCCCGGGCCTTCTGGACATGTCTCCGAATGATCTCTACACTTCCCAGCAAGTCTTTCTTTTTCATCCTCTCTAGCAATTGGGAATGTTCACCTGCAGCGGACACCATCCGATCAGGCACCGCATGATCCAGCCGAAATCGCAAATAAACGTGCTCAAGGTTCATTCTCATCTGCCTTTCGAGCACCTTGTTTTTCGTCATCGCCGCAATTTGAATATGGATCTCAGCATCCAGAAGAAGCTTCTTCCTGTTGTAGTTGAGAGGCATATAGGTGGCATGGGCTTCTACCTTTTGTCTCAGATCTTCATGATCCGCTGCATCGGCCCTCTTGATGGCTTGCTCAACCGCATAGGCTTCAAGAGCCTCCCGAACTCCAAAGAGGTCCCAGGCTTCCTGGACGTCTATCGGTTTCACATAGAAGCCCCGGAACGCCTCATTAACGACGAACCCCTCCTGCTCCAGCCTGTTCAGGGCATTGATAATGGGGGTGCGTGACATGTCGAACATGTCGCACAGATCCTTGTAGACAAGCTTTTGCCCTGGCGCCAGCCTCTGCTGCAAGAGCATCTGCTTGATCTTCAGGTGGGCCTCGTTGGTTAAGGTTTTTGCCTCTTTATCCTGATCCATCCTTCTATCCTGCCCCTGGGCCACCCTCTTTTTGTGCCTCCCCTTGGAATGAGGAAAGGCAATTTCATTCAGCTTTTAATTCATAATTTAATTCGTGTCAAGCAAAAACATGATTTGCCTATTTATTAGGCTTACTAAATAATATTCTGATTTCATAAACTATTTATAAAAAAAGATGACAGGAACGCAGCATTTCTCCCCCCGATTTTTCTTGACATATCACGGAAGCTAACAAATAATGCCAGTGATAAATTAAAAAATTAATTTTATTTGATCTTTTCTCCGCTCCTGATATCACGCGTGGAATTCAGGGGCTTATATCGTCAGGTCAAGGACGCTTGCTATGAAAACAGGCGCTCATCCTCCGCTGAAGGACATCCGCGTCTTGGACTTCACCGTCATGCTGGCAGGACCTTTTGCCTCAATGATGCTTGCCGACTGTGGGGCGGAAGTTCTCAAAATCGAACGGCCCGGCACAGGGGACAATACCCGGACCATTGGGCCGTTTTCCGCTAATGACGGAGAACGGCAGGCGGGCGGGTTCTTTCTCTCCATCGGGAGAAATAAGAAGAGCGTGACCATTGATCTCAAGCACCCGAAGGGCATCGGACTCGTGAAGGAATTGGTAAAGAAGTCCGACGTGGTCATCGAGAACTTCCGACCGGGTGTCATGGACCGCCTAGCGCTGGGATACGGCGACCTCAAAGAGATCAACCCCAGGATCGTTTACACCAGCATCTCCGGTTTCGGACACACGGGCCCTTACAAGGATCGGCCCTCCTTTGACCTGATTGCCCAAGCCATGGGTGGGGTCATGGCTATGACCGGTCCCACGGATGGCCCTCCGTGCAAAGTCGGCCCTGGGATCGGAGACATATGGGCCGCCAGCCTTGCAGCCTACTCGACCATGGTCGCCGTTCTTTCCGCGGTGAAAACAGGCCGAGGACAGCACGTCGATTGCGCCATGTATGACAGCATGCTCTATCTGGTCGAGCGGGCGGTCATGATGTACTCCATGGCAGGGATCGTGTCTCGGCCCGTGGGGAACGCTCATCCTCTGTACGCTCCCTATGACTGTTTCGAAACCCAAGACGGGAAATATGTCGTCCTGGCCGGGCACTGGGATAACCAGTGGCAGAACTTGTGCCGCGCCATGCACCGAGAAGATCTTCTCGAGGATCCGCGCTTCGGGACGATGTGGGATCGAGCTCAGAACTATTCCCCCTTACGGTCGCTGATTCAGGCTTGGGTCCTGGGCTTGAAAAGAGACGAAATCATGTCTCTTCTCCTAGAACATGATGTCCCTGTGGGTCCGGTGAACACGGTGGAGGATATTTTCGTCTGTCCCCAGGTCAAGGCAAGACAAATGCTTTCAGAAGTCCATCACCCCATCGCAGGAGCTCTTAGTATCGTCGGAGTGCCGATGAAGTTTTCCGAAACCCCGGGAGGTGTCAGAAAGGCGGCGCCTCTTCTGGGTGAGCACACAGATGAAGTTCTGAGAACCCTGTTGTCACGCTCAGACCATGAGATAAAAACCCTGAGAGACGAGGGCGTCATCTGAATCACCCTGACTGGAATCCCCGGTTGGACGATGAAGGGATAGACCATGACTTTGATGAAGGAAAAGATTGAGGAACTGGGTAAGCGCCGCGCTCACCTGGAACTGGGAGGCGGTCCTGAGCGGATCGACGCCCAGCATCAGAAAGGGAAACTCACTGCCCGTGAAAGACTGGATAGGCTCTTGGACCCTGGCACCTTTGTAGAATTGGGCCTGTTTGCCAAGCACCGCTGCACCCAGTTGGGCATGGATAAGAAAGAACTCCCCGCAGACGGCGTCGCCACCGGTTACGGAGAGGTCAACGGCCGAACGGTGTTCGTCTATTCCCAGGACTTTACGGTCATGGGCGGTTCCGTCGGCCCGGTGCATCAAAAGAAAATGGCTGAAACGGCGGCCCTGGCTCGTCAGGCCGGGGTGCCTCTCATCGGTCTTTACGATTCTGCTGGCGCGAGACTTCAGGAAGGCTCTGAAAACATCACCTTCGCCAGGTTGTTCTATCAGAATGCGATGTCTTCAGGACACATCCCCCAAATTGCCGCCATCATGGGTCCGTCGGCAGGGGGGTCTGTCTACTCGCCCGCCCTCATGGACTTCATCATCATGGTCAAGGACACCAGTTTCATGTTCATTACAGGCCCTGCTGCCATAAAAGCAGTGACGCGGGAAGAGACCACCAGCCAGTCCCTCGGGGGCTCATCGGTCCACTGTCAGAAAAGCGGTGTGGCCGACCTCGAGGCGGAATGCGACGAGCGCTGCATTGAAAGAGTCAAAGCGCTCCTTTCCTATTTACCCTCCAACTGCTTTGAGAAGCCGCCCCGGGTCTCCCCGCAAGACGACCCTCTGAGGTTGTGTCCAAAACTGGAGGAGATCGTACCGGCAGAACGGCGAAAGGTCTATGACGTTCATCTGGTCATCGACGACATCGTGGACAAAGGGAGTTTTTTTGAAATCAAGCCCGACTTTGCGCGGAATCTGGTCACCGGTTTTGCCAGAATGGACGGACAGGTGATCGGGATCATCGCCAATCAGCCGAGATTTCTCGGAGGTGCGATTGACGTCAATGCCTCGGACAAGGGGGCTCGATTCATTCAGATCCTCGACGCATACAACATCCCCATCGTGACGCTGATGGATACTCCGGCGTTTCTGCCGGGCCTGGGCCAGGAGCACGGGGGGATCATCCGGCATGGCGCAAAAATGCTCTATGCCTATTCGGAGGCGACAGTTCCAACGGTGACGATCATTCTCCGAAAAGCTTACGGAGGTGGCTGGTCGGCCATGGCACCCAAGGAGCTGGGAATTGACCTTGTCTTCGCCTGGCCTACGGCAGAGTGCGCTTCCATGGGGCCTGAAGGCGCTGCGGAAGTCATCTGGGCAAAAGAGATCGCCAGTGCGCCAGACCCCCAGGAGGCTCGAAAAGCGTTCATCGAGGAATATGAAAGAAATTTCGCCAACCCGTATCTTGCCGCAGCGCTTCGCGTTGTCGATGACATCATTCATCCGGCAGAGACGCGGCGGAGAATCGTGCAGGCCCTCCGCATGTTGGAGAACAAGGAAAGACCTCGATTGAATCGAAGACACGGGATCATGCCGGTTTAGAAGGAACAGGTTCCTTTTCTTGATAGACGGTGCCACGCTTCCCGAAAACGGTCGCGCACAGGAGAAACGGTGATGAGCCTTGATCAACGGACCCCGGCGGGCGGGATGTTCATTCTTCATGCCACCTCGCCGGAGCACATCTTCATCCCCGAGGATTTCACCCGCGAGCATAAGGACGTCTTATCAGCGGTGGAGGATTTTATCAAAGGTGAAATCCTCAGCCGCGGTGAGGAAATCGAGACTCTCAATTACGACCTCTCAAGGGAACTCATGAGAAAATGCGGAGAGTTGGGCTTCTTGGGGATAGATATCCCGGAGGAGTACGGGGGCACGGAACTGGACAAAGTGAGTTCAGCTATCGTTTCTGAAAGATTCGGGTATGGTGCAGGTTCCTTCGGGCTTACCGAGCTCAACTCCACGGGCATCGGCATGCTGCCTGTGGCTCTGTTCGGCACAGAAGAGCAGAAGAAGAAGTATCTCCCCGGCCTGAGCTCTGGAAAGCTGATCGGGGCTTTTGCACTGACCGAGCCGGAGGCAGGGTCCGACGCCCTCAACTCGCTGACAACCGCCACCCCCTCCAACGAAGGCAAATTTTACCTTCTCAACGGAAACAAACAGTTCATAACCAACGCAGGCTTTGCAGACATCGTCTTCACCTATGGGAAAGTTAACGGGGAGCATTTCACGGCTTTCATCCTTGAGCAGGGTTGGGATGGGATTTCCAACGATGAAGAAGAACAAAAGATGGGGTTCCACGGCACTTCGACCAGAGCTTATCATTTCGACAACGTCAGGGTTCCCACGGAAAACGTGTTGGGAGAGGTTGGCAAAGGCCATCTCGTCGCTCTGAACGCCCTTAACATGGGCCGGTTTAAAGTGGGCGCCATCTGTATGGGTCATGCAAAAAGAGCCTTCACGGAAGCGGTCAAGTACGCCAAGCAAAGGGTCCAATTCGGAAGGCCGATATGTGAATTCGGGCTGATCAAGGAAAAAATCGCGAAGATGGCTGTTCACCTCTTCGCCGCAGAAAGCATCACTTATCGAACGGCCGGTTCTATTCAGCAAAGGCTGGACAGCCATGACAAGGGGACAGGGGATGTCGGCGTAAAGACGGCCGACGCCCTGCGGGAATACCTCATTGAGTGCTCCATTAACAAGGTTTTCGGGTCAGAGACAGAGGGTTATGTGGTTGACGAAGAGGTGCAGATTTTCGGGGGTTATGGCTATATTCACGGCAATCATCCTGAACTGGCCTATCGGCACGCAAGGCCAAACCGAATTTGGGAGGGCACGAACGAGATCAATCGCATCGTGATCCTGAATACCCTGATGAGCAGGTTGGCCAAAGAACCGTCTGTCTTCGAGCAAGCTTTTGCGCAGGCATCAGAGGCAGTCCGACATCCGGACCTCGCGGAATCGGATGAACCCGAGAGCTTGGCAGCTCAGACGAGGCTTCTGAAGGCCACCAAAGATCTTTTCCTCTATCTTTTTGGCATGGCCTTTCGGGCATATGGGCAAGACCTGCGCGAAGAACAGGCGCTGGTGGGTCTTTTGAGCGATATGGTCATTCACATCTTTGCGATGGAAAGCGCCCTCCTCAGGAGCCAAAAGCTCTTGACCCTCAGAACGCCTGGCAGAGCAGAGCTGCCGGTGAAGGTGACCAAAGTGCTCTTCCACGAATTCGTCCAGAAGAACGGCCACCTGGCCAGGGAGTTGCTGGAGTCGCTCGAAGAGGGGGTTCCCCTGAAGAAGGACCTGGAAAATATCAGAGAGCTCTTGTGTTCAGTGCCCTTGAACGTCGTCGCATTTCGTAGAGGGATCGCGGACTCGATGATTCGATTTGGAGGCTATCATGTGTAATCCCCATTTCTGTGGACCGTATCGCTGGATGAAACCTTGGGAGCGCTGAGGAGTCGGAGCCTGCATTGAGACCCGAACATGTCATATCGCTGGCTCTCATGAACACGAGGAGGACCAAATGATCGGAATCTGTTCATACGGCGGGTATGTCCCCCGATACCGTCTTGACCGCATGAAGATCTTCGACGCCATGGGGTGGATCAATCCGGCCACCATCGGCAACGCCAAGGGAGAAAAGGCGGTCGCCAACTATGACGAAGACAGTGTGACCATGGCCGTGGCCTCGGCGATCGATTGTCTCGAAGGGAAAGACCGTTCCCGAATAGAGGGGGTCTATTTTGCCTCCACCACCATGCCCTACAAAGAAAGACTCAATGCCGGCATTGTGGCTGCCGCGCTGGCTCTGGATGAGCGGATCCGGGCTGCGGACTTCACCGGCGGGCTCAAGGCCGGGTCAACGGCACTCTTGTCCGCGCTGGAGAGTGTGGAGTCGGGGAGGACCAAGAGCGTTCTGGTATGCGCCTCGGACTGGCGGCTGGGAAAGCCAGGCTCCCCCCAGGAAATGATCTTCGGAGATGCGGCCGCCGCTTTTCTCATCGGAGAGGGAGAGGTGATCGCTGAGTTCAAAGGATCCTTCTCGACGACCTATGACTTTGTGGATCACTATCGCGGTGCATCCTCGGCCTACGACCGCCAGTGGGAAGACCGGTGGATTCGAGATATGGGATATGATTTCCTGGTGCCCGAGGTGATCAGGGGCCTCCTGGAAAAATACGGCCTAAAGATGTCGGATTTCACAGCCGTCGTCTATCCGTGTCCTTATCCTGCGGAACGCCAGAAGCTGAACAAGATCTTGAAGATCCCGCCCAATGCTTCTCAAGATCGTCTCTATGCGCAAATCGGAGATGCAGGTGCGGCCCAGCCCCTGGTGATGCTCACAAGCGCGCTCGAATCGGCAAGGCCCGGAGACAAGATTTTGCTCGTGAGCTTCGGTAGCGGTTGTGACGCGCTCTACTTCGAGATGACCGGCCAAGTTCAGAGCCGAGGGAAACGAAAAGGCCTCTCCGGCTACCTGAAGGAAAAGACCGCGCTGGATAAGTATGAGAAGTACCTGGTTTGGCGGCAGGTTCTGCCGGGCGATCTCGGAACAAGAGCCGAGGTGGATCTATGGACCCGGTGGTCCCTCAACTGGCGCAAGAGAAAAGCCATCCTCGGGTTGTGGGGCTCAAAGTGCAAGGCCTGCACCACGGTCCAGTACCCTCCGCAAGAGGTATGTGTCAACCCGGACTGCGGGGCGATCCGTCAGATGGAGGATTTTCTCTTTTCAGACAAGAAGGGCCGGATCATCAGTTACACGGGAGACAACCTGGCCGCCTCCTATGACCCGCCAGCCATCTATGGGTCCGTCGAGTTCGATGTGGGCGGAAGAGGGATGTTTGACTTCACGGACTGCGATCTTCCGTCCCTGTCCGTGGGGATGCCCGTTCACATGAGTTTTCGGAGAAAGTATTTCGATGAAAAGAGGGATATTGTCGGATACTTCTGGAAGGCCGTCCCTGCTAAGGAGGTATAGCCAATGGCAACGGGGATCAAGGACAAGATAGCCATCATCGGGATGGGGTGCACCCGATTTGGAGAGCGGTGGGAGGCGAGCGGAGAGGACCTGATCGTGGAGGCCTTTCAGGAATGCATCCAGGACGCGCAGATAGAAAAAAAAGACATCGAGGCAGCCTTTTTCGGAACCCACTATGAGGAAGTGAACGTGGGAAAGAGCGCCATTCCCATGTCTGTCGCGCTGAAGCTGCCCTATATCCCGGTCACGAGGACGGAGAATTTCTGCGCCACGGCCACAGAAGCCTTCCGGGGGGCTTGCTACGCCGTAGCGTCAGGGGCCTGCGACGTGGCTCTGGCCTTGGGCATGGAAAAACTGAAAGACACAGGTTTTGCTGGGCTCCCCAACGCCGGATCCTACGGGGTCATGGACTTTGCCCTGGGAACGAACTGGACTGCGCCCGGTCAGTTTGCCCAACTCGCCACAGCCTATTCATCGACCTACGGCTTGCCTATGGAAAAAATCAAGCAAGCCATCGCCCATGTGTCGGCCAAGAGCCACAAGAATGGGGCGATGAATCCCAAGGCGCATCTGCGCAGGGTCGTCACCGAGGAAGAGGTCATGGCCGCACCCATGATCGCTTATCCCCTGGGGCTCTATGATTGCTGTGGGGTGAGTGACGGCGCTGCCGCCGCCATCGTTGCCACTCCTGAAATAGCGAGACAGGTCAAGAAAAACAAGGACTACGCCCTGGTGAAAGCCCTGCAGATTGCCTGCACCTCAGGCGAGGAAAGCCTCTTCACTAACTGGGACGGTGCTCACGTGGAGTCCACGGTCAGGGCAAGCCTCAAAGCTTACCAAGAAGCTGGCATCAAGAACCCCCGCGAGGAAATCAGCCTGATGGAGCTTCACGACTGTTTCTCCATCACGGAGTTCGTCACCTACGAGGATCTTCAGATTTCTCCGAGGGGCAAAGCCTATGAGGACATCATGAGCGGCGTTTTCGACCTGAACGGTAAAATCCCCTGTCAGGTGGATGGTGGGCTCAAATGCTTCGGTCATCCCATAGGCGCTTCAGGGTTAAGGATGATTTATGCCCTTTATGAACAAATGCTCGAGAGGGTCCCGGAGGAAAGAAAAGTCAAGAATGCCCGCTTGGGACTGGCCCACAACCTGGGAGGGATCCCCAACTACAATGTGGTGAGTGTTGCTATTGTCGGAAGGGATTAGCAGTATCTTACAGGCCTGAGTTGCGGCCGCGTGAAAAGAGGAGGCGAGGAGATATGTACGACCTGACCGGGAAGGTGGCTCTGGTGACGGGCAGTTCCATGGGCCTCGGCAGGGCCTTCGCATTTGATCTGGCAAAGGCGGGAGCGAGTGTGATTGTGAACAACCGCAAAGGGGGTGAGGCTGCAGAGGCCGTTGTCAAGGAGATCGAAAGCATGGGAAGAGAGGCGGCGCTCGTCCCCTGTGATATCGGGAATGCGGAGAGCGTCGCCAGGATGTCGGATACCATTTTGACCCGGTTTCGGAAAATCGACATCCTCGTGAACAATGCCGGAATCTCCGTCGACGGGACGACGGTGAAGTATGCCCCTGATGCGTGGGACCGCGTGATGAGGACCAATATTTACGGGGTCTTCTTTTGTAGCAAGTATTGTCTCCCTTCCATGATCGAACAGAAATGGGGCCGCATCATCAACATCAGTTCCCTCGTCGGGCAGATGGGCGTCATCGGCACCCCCGCTTATACCGCTTCCAAGGCTGCGATCATGGGCTACACCAAGACCCTGGCCAAGGAGGTGGCACGCAAGGGGATCACGGTCAACTGCATCTCCCTGGGCTATTTCGAGGGGGGCGGGCTGCTTGAAACCGTTCCCGAAAAAATCGCCAAAGACATCCTGGCCGGGATCCCGGTTGGAAGGTGGGGAAAACCGGAGGAGATCTCGAGCGCGATCAATTATTTGGTTTCGGATGCAGCCGCCTACATCACCGGGCAGACCTTGAACATCAACGGCGGCTATTACATGTGATGAAAGGGTAAGGCCGACTCGGACCGGAGGAGAATAGCAATGGCTGAAATGAAGAAAGCAGGCGTCGTGGGAGCGGGCATGATGGGATCTGAAATCGCACTCTGCTTCGCCATGGCCGGGATAAGGGTGGTGATCAAGGACATTCAAATGGACTTCGCCAGAGCGGGCTTGGATAGGGCGGGCAAGGCCTTGGACAAGCTTGTCAAGAAAGGGCAGTTTGAAGTTTCAAGAAGGGATACGACGCTTTCCCTGATCGAGACGACGGACACCTACGATGCCTTTCAAGATGCGGATGTTGTCATTGAAGCGGTGGCGGAGGACCTTGATGTGAAGAAGAGGACCTTTGCGGACCTCGACAAGACCTGCCAACCCCAATGCCTGTTTTCGACCAACACCTCCAGCCTCAGGGTGACTGCCCTTGCCACAGCCGTGAGCGAAGATCGAAGAAGGAGCTTCCTGGGCACCCATTTCTTCTCTCCTGTTTCCATGATGAAACTGGTGGAAGTGATCCCGGGTCTGGAGACGGAAGAGCCTGTGGTGAGTAGAGTCATGGACATCTGCCAAGCCATCGGCAAAACCCCTATCCGCGTGAAAGATGTGGCCGGGTTTGCGGTCAACCGGCTCCTCCACGCCATGTGGATTGAAGCGGAGCGATGCGTGGAAGAGGGGGTGGCCACGCCTGAAGACATTGATATCGCCTGCCGATTGGGTTTGGGTCATCCGGTGGGGCCTTTTCAGTTGATGGATCTCGTGACCAATGAGTTGACCCTCAATATTCAGGAAATCCTTCACCAGACCTATGGCCCCAGGTTCATGCCGAGACCGGTCTTGAGGCAAAAGGTGGACGCCGGCCATTCGGGCCGCAAGACCGGCAAGGGGTGGTACGACTACAGGGGCAGGAAATAATCCTCGTTCTCCTCGGGGATTTGGGAATCAGGAAGACCGTATCCGGGAGGAAAGGGGCCGGCCATGGAACTGGAAACCATTCGTTTCGAAGTCAGGGATGGCATCGCATGGATCCGATTTCATCGCCCGGAAAAGCTGAACGCCATGAATTCCCAAGTGCTTGCGGAGCTTGAACAGGCCCTCGCCTCCTGCGAAGGAGAAGAAAGCATCCGGTCCGTGGTTTTAGCAGGCAATGAAAAGGCCTTCATTGCCGGGGCTGACATCGGGCCCTATGCAAAAGCGGATGTGAACCAGGCGCTCCAGATGGGCACATTCACGATGAACGTGCAAGAGCGCCTCGCCGACTTGCCGAGGCCCACGATCGCCGCCATTTCAGGGTTCGCCCTCGGTGGAGGCCTTGAGATAGCCCTTTGCTGCGACTTTCGCCTGGCTGCGGAAAATGCTGTTTTGGGGCTGCCGGAAATCACCCTGGGAATCATCCCCGGAGGCGGCGGCACGCAGCGTCTGCCGCGCCTGATCGGACTCGGGCCTGCGACGGAGATGCTTTTCCTGGGCACGACGATCAAGGCGGATAGGGCCCTTGCCCTCGGGTTGGTTTCCGGGGTCTACCCTCAGGACCAGCTCGCGTCGGAAGCGGAGAAACTGGCCAAGCGCTTGGCCAAGCTACCCCCCGTTGCGTTGAAAGCGTGTAAGACGTCCATGAGGACGGGACTCAGCGCCGGTCTTAAAGAAGGACTCAGGACAGAGTTGGCGGCCTTTTCCATGCTTTTCGGAACCCTGGACCAGAAAGAAGGTATGGCAGCCTTCCTTGAAAAGAGGAAAGCTCAATTCATCGGGAAATGAGAGGGTTTTCTGAAACCCTCGCCCCCACTTGGAGGGAAGCATGAAAATCTTGTGGCAGGACATATTCACCCCTCAGATTCCTTTCATCGACAAATCAGAGGTGCTGTGGGCCGCGATGGCGCGCTTGGCCGACCAGGTCAAATCCAAGGACACGGAAGTGAGCTTTGGTTGGTTGGAAAGGAGCTCTGAGCTCAACTGGTATCCGTATCTTGAGATGATCAATGACCTCCAAATCATCGACCAGGTCATCAAGGCGGAACAGAGGGGCTATGATGCAGTGATTTTGGGATGCTTTTGCGATCCGGGGGTGAGGGAAGCCAGGGGGCTCGTGGACATCCCGGTCATTGCCCTTTCCGAGTCGTCCATGGCGGTCGCACAGATGATGGGGGGGCGATTCGCGATCGTCACGGTCTGGGAGTCCTATGTGCCGATCATGGAGAAAAACCTGCGGATCTATGGATGGGAATCCAGAGCCATCGGCAAGTGCCCTGTTCGGTATTTTAATATGGACTGGAATAAATTCATCCGCGCCATCGAAGGGGACAGCAAAGATCTCTTGGCCGAATTTGAGCCGGTGGCGTTGTCATGTATCGAGGATGGAGCGGACGTTATCGTTATAGGATGCGGTTACCTCGGCCCTGTCTTGACCTTGCTCAACTACCGCGAGGTCCGGGGAACCAAGGTCCCAGTGATCGACTGCGGATCCGTGGGAATTGCCGTAGCGGAAGCCATGGCAACACTCCACAGGCGCACCGGGCTCTCCCCGAGCAGGCACAAGACAAGCCCATACCCTCGCCCGCCGGCAAAAAAACTGGCTGCTATCCGTGAGCGCTTTGGGTTCGGCTAACCCGGATTGATCGAGACCTCACAAGACCCGGCATGTTCTGGGCGGATGCCATCAATATCAAGCCATCAAGGGAGGAAAAATGTGAACGTTCGAGAGCTTTTTTCTCTGAGGGACAGGGTCGCTGTCGTGACAGGGGGAGGCAGGGGTATCGGCAGGTTCATCGCACAAGGCTTGGCAGAAGCCGGCGCAGATATAGTCATCGCTTCCAGGAAATTCGACAACTGCGTCGCTGCGGCTAAAGAGGTCGAAAGGCTGGGGGTCAGGGTCCTGCCGGTTCAATGCGACCTGGAAAAAGAGGAGGACATCAGCCGTCTCATTGAAGCGGCGATGAAGGCCTTCGGCAGGATCGACATCCTCGTGAACAATGCGGGGCTGACCTGGGGGGCTCCCACCCTCCAGTATCCTATGGACAAATGGGAAAAAGTCATCCACGTCAACCTCAGAGCCGTGTTCCTTCTGTGCAAAGAGGTCGCAAAGGTGATGGTGAAGCAGGGAAAAGGGAAAATCATCAACATTACATCAGTCCTCAGCTTTCGCGGGGCCACGGAAGAGATGAATGCGGCAGTGGCCTACAATGCCTCTAAAGGTGCGATCAACGCGCTTACCCTCGACCTTGCCGTAAAACTGGCCGGGCACCACATCAATGTCAATGCCATTGCGCCGGGGTATTTCGACACAGATCTGATCAAGTATGCGAAGCAGGACAAGGATTTTACGAAAAAATTCCTCGGCAAAATTCCCATGGCCAGGCTTGGGGGCGAGGAGGACATCAAAGGGGCTGCCGTGTTCCTTGCCTCCGATGCCTCCAACTACGTGACAGGCCATATTCTGTGTGTCGACGGAGGCTACCTGTCCTGGTGAACGGATAACTTGCTGATGGCGGCTGCGACGGATTTCTCGCAGCATGACCAAGGGAGGGAGAATCACGGTCATGATCAAGAAAATCAGTCACATTGGTTTGGCGGTCGAAAACCTTGAAAAGGCCAGCTCTTTTTTCAGTGAACTCCTGGAGCATCCGGTTTCCGAAAAAGAAGGGTTTGGAGAGCTTCTTTTCTCTTTCGTGGATTTTCAGGATACAAACATTGAGCTTTTGCAGTCCACCACGCCGCAAGGGGATATTGCCAAGTTCCTCCAAAAAAGAGGCCAAGGGGTCCATCACATCTCTTTTGAGGTGGATCACATCCAGGAGGAGCTTGACCGCCTCAAAGCAAAGGGCATCGCGCTCATCCATGAAAAACCTTACCTCAATGCCCATCGGGATCTGGTGGCGTTCCTCCATCCCAAGGCTACTTTCGGGGTGCTGATTGAACTCGTAGAAAAGAAGCGACCTGGATCACTCGGTACATGAACAGGCCTTTGTTTATGCAGGAAAAACCATTTGCATCGAGGAGGTGGAACGGTATGGATCTATTCAAGAACATCACGGTACTTTCTCTCGAACAGGCGACGGTCTTGCCTTACATGACTTACAGGCTGGCCCAGGACGGCGTTAGGGTCATCAGACTGGAACACCCTGTTCTGGGGGATCCCAATCGGCAGGTGGGCCACAATGTCGTGGGAGATGAGAGGATGAGAGCTTATTACCTCTGCATTAACTCGGGGAAAAAGGCACTCACCCTGAACCTTGCGGATCCTGGGGGCCAGAAAATCCTTCATGAATTGGTCAAAAAACTGAATGCCGACATCTTCACGACCAATCAGTTGCCCAAGAATTACCTTAAGCTGGGCATCAGTTACGAAAGCCTCAAGGCTGTGAAGCCGGATATCATTTGGCTGGGAGCGACGGGCTTTGGACCGGACAGCAGCGAGGCAGCCTATGACCCCATCCTGCAGGCGCGTTCAGGCCTGATGGACTTGACGGGTGAGAAAGAGAGCTTCCCCCAGGTGCTGGGAATCCCTCTGCCGGACATGGGAACCAGCGAGCACGGTTACGCGCTCTTGATGAAAGCCCTGTTCAAGCGGGCCATGACCGGAGAGGGTTCGTGCATCCATCTGTCCATGTTCGAATCCTCATGTTCTTGGCTCACGGTTCCCATCACCCTGACAGGCCTGGGCAAGTCCATTACCCGAAGAGGGAATACCCATGAGTTTTTTGCGCCCCTCTCCGTTTACAAAACAAAGGACGGATACGTCTACATCGCGGTAGGGAACAACCGGCAGTGGAAATCCATGGTTACGCAGGACATGTTCAAGTCCCTCGATCAGCCGAAATACGAGAGTAACGAGGGCCGTATCGCGGATGTCAAGAACCTGAATGACGGCATTAACGCGATCACGCAAAAGTTCACGTCCGAGGAGCTGATTGCCCTTTTCAATTCCATCACCGTTCCGATCAGCAAAATCAACACCATCCCCGAAGTCATGAATGATCCCCTCGTAGAACGAAGGCTTCTGTCCGCAGTGGATCCTGTGACGGGCGTCAGGATTAATATGCCGCCGCCCCCCAACATGACCCCTTTTCTCGAAGCATCGAATCGGGAGATGTCTTTTCCCCCGCGTTTCGGGGAACACAACGAGGAAATCTACGGAGGGGTACTCGGATACTCCGCTGAGGAGCTTGCCAAGATGAAGGAAAAGGGTCTCGTTTGAAACGAGGCTAAAACAGTCCTTGGCTTCGGCCGGAGTCCTGCAACGGGCCGAGGATCTCTTTCTTGGGCCGGCGTCGGTAACCCTGCGCCGGCCCGAGTCGTCTCCTGCCCAGTTGAGGAGATTTAACTGAATCGCTGCCAATTTTCTTGGACAAATGGAAAGCGCGTGCATTAACTTATGCCAGGAGAGGGCGCCGGATGGTCATCAACAGAACCGCACTGGATCAAATTTATGACCGATACCATCGGCGCTGTTTCGTTCATCCCGATCCCCTGGAGTTCCTCTATCGCTATCCGGACCTTCGGGATCGGGAGATCGTCGGGCTGATCGCTTCATGTCTCGCTTACGGCAAAGTGATTCAGATCCTCCGTAGTGTCGCCTCGGTCCTTGAACGGATGCAACCGGGGCCTTATTTTTTCATAAGAAAAGCTTCCTCCAGAGAGATCCGCGGGGCGTTTTCGGGTTTCAGGCACCGCTTCACCGACGAACAGGACCTTTGCGCCATGCTCATCGCTGTGAAATCCGCGGTCGAGGAGTATGGGTCCCTGCACCGATGCTTTCTGGCCGGGATGAGGGAAGGGGATGAAACAATCCTCCCGGCGCTGACCGCTTTTGTCCGGGCCCTGAGCTCCCGGTCTTCCCTGTGCTCCGGGGGTTTTCTTCCATCTCCGAGCAAAAGAAGCGCCTGCAAAAGGCTGAACCTTTTTTTGCGATGGATGGTGAGGCATGACGATGTAGACCCGGGAGGGTGGGACAAGGTGCCCGCCTCTAAATTGATCATCCCCCTGGATACGCACATGCACCGGATGGGTCTCGCCCTCGGCCTGACGACAAGGAAACAAGCTGACCTTCAGACCGCGTTGGAAATCACGAACGCCTTCAGAGAGGTCGCCCCCCATGATCCGGTGAAGTATGATTTCGCCCTCACCCGGCTGGGCATCCGTAACGACCTGAGCCCCAGGGAGTTCTTCGCAGCCTGCGGCATCAGTGGCACCTGGAAGCAACAAGCTGTTTGCTTCCCATG
>JAGUZM010000070.1 GCA_020060805.1 Deltaproteobacteria bacterium
GTCTTCTTATACATGACTCTCTTTAACATAGGATTGTGTGCACAACAAGAGTTACTTCTCAGGAATCATATGTCAAGAACGTCCCCATCTCTACACACTTCTCTGCTGAAGCGGTAAACGTCTGCCAAGTCTTCGATGTTTGTGGGTGTGGCAACGGAGGAGAGGATGATTTCATACTTGCGGCCGGGCAGGCGTGTGGCAGCCTCGATGTTCTGCAGGATTCTCTTCAGGACATTCGGACCATGGCCGTACCAGCGTTGCGCCTTGATCGGGTCGAGCGTATCTAAAGAGAAGACGAGGTAGCGAACAGAGGCATTCACCGCAGTTAAATGGGGAGTCAAGTCCCACCCGTTGGTCGTGAGGATCACGCCATCGAAGCGGATAGAGGGCAGGTGATCGAGCACAAAGGCGAAGTCGGGATGGAGGAGTGGCTCCCCGCCGGTGATGACCAAGTAGTCAGTGGAGCGCCGGGCAGTGCGGAGAAGATCGAGAACGCGGTATCCAGGCATGGTTTCTTCGGGCAGTTCAAAGTAGGGTTTCCCGTTTCCGTCACTGCAGTATGGGCAGCGAAAATTGCAGGCATAGGTCAGGTAATAGACGCAAAGGAGCGGATACCACCCCCTTGGCTCCCTCTCAGCCAAGTGAGTCAAGTAGTTGCACAACGAGCGCCACATATCAGGCCTGGTTCACCCGGTTGTTCCTGACGCAGGCGGGAATCAGCCTTCCGTCGGGACGGGGGTAGTGGTTGCAACACTTCACTGCCCTGGAAAGATCGAAAGTCGCCCTATCCATGAAGTGATGTACAAAAATGGATTTAACATTCCTGGCCCCCAAATCGAGCAGCTCACGATGGGAGGCCTTTGGACCCAGCCGGTTTATGTCCAGCAGAATCTGCTTCACCGCTTTCAGGATCTTCTCTCGGTCAGGGAGGATGCCATCCGAAGACCACAACCTGTAGAGCGCATCCTTGATCTTCTCCAGGGTGTCCCAGTCTGTACCGAACAGGGCCTGGTTCTTGATGATGTCCAGGTAGCTCTCAGTATCGATGATCGAAGGAAGAGATATCAGCCCCCCGTTCTTCAGCTTGAGCAGATAGGTCAGGGCGAAGCAGGTGGGGTGCGAACACGGCAGGGGCGAGAAATCGGATTCCCGGAGGAGACCCCCGGAAGAAAGGGCGACCAAACGAACCACATCCGGGATGGTGATGCGATTCATGGGGTCTCCTGGCCAACTGGTGTGGACCAGGGGCTGGATCATCATGCTCAGGATGGAGTCGCTGGAAAAGAACAGCCTCAGGATCTCCGGGAACTCTTCTTCGTTGATGCCCCGGCCGAGGGTAACTGTCAAGGAGATCTTGGCCCCTAGAGTCAAGGCCTGGTCAATCAGTCTTCTCTTGATCGAAGCGAGTTCGGGCTTTCCACGCAATGCCCGGTAGGTTTCTCCCCTAAAACCGTCGAATTGAAGCGAGATGACCACGCCCCTATCACGTAGCTCTTTAAGAAGGTCCTTGTCCTCGGAGAGCCTGAGACCGTTAGTGGACACGGACAGAACGCCCACCTCAGGGCGAAGACAAGCATCAACGACCTTAAGAAAGTCGGGGTGTAGGGTTGGCTCTCCGCCGCTCAAGTTGATCATATTGAGCTTGGCTTCATAGTGAATAAGCCTTTCCATGATCCGCTCTACTTGCTCCAAAGAGAGCTCCCTGTTGGTTCGGCCCGAGACCAAGCATATGGGGCAGTCCAGGTTGCAGCGATCGGTGATTTCGAGGATGGGAACGCAGGTATGCTGCTGATGCTGAGGGCACAGCCCACAGGAATCGGGGCAGCCCCGGTATTCACTCACCGCCCGGTTCACGGGATTCGTACCGGGTTTGACGTAGGACAAGGAGCGCTGATACCACTCCCTGTCCGAACTGATCAGGGCACGGGTCAGGCCGTGGTCCGGACACCACTTAGAAAGGACCACCCGCTCCCCTTCGAATCCGATCTGTGCCTCCGTCAGCCTACCGCACTGGTTGCAGAGCGCCAGGGTGGCGGACAGGCCGGGCGAATCTGGGGCGGCTTTTCCCGCTGGGTTCAGGTCGTCTGACATGATGACGCCTCCTCCCAGAACCGCTCGTCTTTCTGTCGATAGAACAAGTTATAGTTGCATGCCCCGACGAGTCGCTGTGCATTCACCGGCACCTGGTCAGGACAGCGTATGGCCCGGCCAATCTCGTAGGTATCCTCATCCATATGAGCATGGACATAGATGGTCTTGACCATACCCTCGGCCCGCCGCTGCCGTTCGCCTGTGGTCAGCACCTTGTCCCGTGGGAACACCCGACGCAACATCTCCTTCAGGGTGTCGAGAAGGGCAGGGTCTTTCCCCTCTGCCCAGAGCCGGTTGATAGCGAACTTGAGTTCCTCCTCCAGCTCGGATGAGGGATGCAGCAGGTAGCCTTGGGCCAGATGCCTGGAGATGATCTCTCTGTCCAGGATCTCCAGGAACGAATGGAGGGCTCCCTTTCTGCCCGTCATCAGGTAATTCACCCCGTAGCACAAGGGGTGGGCGCTGGGCAGGGGCAGGAAATCACTCTGACGGATCCGGCCTGCCGTGACCTCTTCGATACGCCTCTCCACCCCGTCAACAGGGATATGGTGTCTAGGAAGGTATGACCCTCCGCCTTGCCCGGTGTAGGTCATGGTCTGGATGGTCAGGCTTCGGACAAAGTCGTTCTGGATCAGGAGGTCTAGCAGGGTCGAAAGCTCGCTCTCGTTAGCCCCGGCGACAAGCACCATGAGAAGCGTAGTCTGCACCCCGAAGCGGCCCAGGTTCTCGAGAGCGAGCCTCTTCTCACGGGTAATATCTTTACCATGCAGCCGACGGCTTAGACCCGCATCCATGGTGTCCAGGGACAACACCACGTAGATCCCCAACTCAGCCAGTCGTCTGCATATCCCGGGATCGCGGGCCAGCGTGAGGCCGTTGGTGTTCACGGTAATCCGCCCGATGGAGGGGTGCCTTGCCGATTCGAGAAGGTCGAAGAGCAGGGGATGAAGGGTGGGCTCCCCGCCCGTGATGTTTACCAGGTCCACCCCTCCGGTGGACTCGATCACGAAGTCGATGTGACGACGGAACTCCTCTTCCGACATGAAAAAGGGTTTGTCCGGCCGGTTGTATGTGAAGCAGATCGGGCAGCGGAGGTCGCAGGCGTTCGTGATGGAGAAAACGGGGAGCTGGCAAGCCTGGGCATGAAATTGACAGGGTCCGCAGGACTGTGGGCATGGGGCCTCTTTGAGAAGGGTTTTCTTCGGAGGGCGTGCCATAGGGGTCTCCCTCAACGCCCTGAGGTACCACTGCAAGCTTTCGGCAACAAGGGCCCTGGATATACCGTGGATAGGACAATGGCGTTCAAGATACACCCTCCCACCCTCTGAGATATAGCGAACCTGCACCATGTGATGGCAGATTCGACAAACACCGACGGAAAGTGAGAGATACACCCTCGGCGGGGGCACCCCATCACGCAGCTGATCCGTGTATTGGATGAGATGCGGTTCCATCATAGCCCTCCGTCGATGACCACCCGCTGGGCATTGATATAGGAGGCCCTATCGGATGAGAGAAAGGCCACGAGTTCCGCCACTTCCTCCGGTTTTCCCTGCCTGCCCATGGTGCAATGCTGTTTGTACAGCCCAAGCTGGCGCTCACTCACGTTGGCCCCCACACCGCCTTCGATCAGACCCGGGCAGACCTCGTTCACTCGCACCCCGTAGCGGCTCAGCTCCTTGGCCAGGGCAACGGTAAAACCGGTAACGCCCGCCTTGGCCGCCGCATAGTGGACCGGCACTTCGAGGAGCCTATGCCCGGCAATTGAGCCCAGATTCAAGACCACGCCCCTTCTGCGGCGAATCATCCCCCTGACCACGGCTCTTGTGAAAAGGAACATACTTTTGAGGTTGACCTGCATGGTCTCATCCCAGTCTTCTTCCTCAATCAACGCGAACGGCAGGACCTGGGCCATGCCAACGTTATTGACCAGGAGATCGATGCGGCCGAAGGTCGCTTCCACTTGTGCACAGAATGCGTCTACGGACTGCTTGTCACACCCATCCACATGACCGGCAACACAGCGGCGCCCCGTCCCTTCGATCTCCACGGCCAGTTCCCGGGCTCGGGCCTCATTCCGGTGAAAGGAAAAGGCGATGTCCATCCCGCACTTGGCGAGCTTTCTGCAGATGGCGCGGCCGATCGATCCGGTCCCGCCGCTAACGAGTCCTGTCTTCTTCTCGAGCATCGATAACATCCTTTCTCAGTCAGCTGGGTTCCACCCGCAGTTTCCGATCACAGGCCCGGCACTTCACCCCCAACTGTCGTCCCTGGAATCGGCGCGGCTCTCGCACACTGAGTCATATAGGCTCAACACCTGCCTTACCTGAAGCCGTATTCGGGATTGTCCCTGTCAAAATCTCTGTCCGTGAGTCCCACGTTCAACTTCAAATCAGAGTATTCATACCACTCGAGGAGTTCTTTCTTCCATCCGGACACCCTGATCCTTACCGGAAGGCCGTTAGTTCGGTCCATGTTCACCAGGATCACGTGGCCGTAGTAGCCCTGGTTCGGCGGGAACACCGCCTCGTAAAGCAGTGTTTCCGTACCTCCTGCAAGCTCCTTTCCCTTGAAAGAGGCGTTCAGCTCATGTCGCTGCTTCGCCTTTTCGTAATTGGCGAGAATCAGGGAAACCACGTGACCGAGGTGTGCCTCCCGAATCGTATGCCGGTTCTGTCTCATCGCAAGGAACCCGTTAGGGTCTATGGACAGGGTGAGCAAGCCTCCAAATCCCACTCCGTGAACCTGAAGTTTGTCCTCGTACTTACCTTCCACGTAGAGAACCTCTACGCCGTCTGTCCATTTCATGTAGACCGAAAGAGGCTTTCTGAACTTCTGGATGATGTCTCGCTGCTCGACAATCTCCTCCTTTATCCTCTCTTTCTTGTGGAGGATGCACCGGTAGTCGTTGACAACCGAGTAGCTGCGGGACATCCTTTCTACGACCGCGTCGATGGTCTCGGCGCGCGCTTCTGCGCCCTGATGCCATAAAAGATCCGAGATCCATAGAATGATGATAAATACCCTCAGAAAGGATGTGAGCATGTTCGCGGACCTCCGTGTCGTCTTTCTCGGGTCTTGAGCGAGGGTGCTCATGAAGTGCTTCTCATTTCCTCTGCCGTTGTCTGACGGGCATCAACGACCCCATGTAGACCCCAGCTTTTCTCAGGGTGCCCCGCTTACCCCTTAGGACGATCCACAAGGTGAAAGAGATGAAGAGGAATTCGGTGATCTCTTCCCAGGCATTGGCCCAGAGAGGGTTCTTCGAGTATGTCCAGAATATCATGAACCTCATCAGGCTGAAGCCCAGGGCTCCCAGGCCCGCAGAGAAGTAGACCTTCGCCCCTGCCATCCCTTCTTCCTTGCGTCTCACGAGAATCACAAAGGAGGCCAAAAAGAAGACAAGGCTGATCACGGGGAAGAACCGAATCTCAAAGTACTGATAGGACAGGGGGTGAGAAAAAACCACATCCTGTCCAAAAACCTCTCCCACGAAGCGATAGCTTCCCAGGTCCCCGCTGAGCGGCATCAGGGCGAGCATCGCCGTTGCCGGAACAGCGAAGAGGAACAACCATCTCAGGTTGCATGTGACAGGCCGGTACTTGTAGCAATTCTCGCAGAGAGACAAGAGGGCGCACCTCCTCTCCGCATCGGTGAAGTGGCATACCCGCATGTCCAGAGCCTTAAGAAAGGCAAAGCTTGCCAGACCAAAGCAGACGAGCATCCCGTACATGTGAAAGAATTCCATCAAGAGACTGAGGTCGTCAAAGAAAAGGTAGTTCACGGCGCAGGCGGTTTCGCCCAGGAAGAACGCGATCATCGCTCGTCTGAGGGCCACGAGATCCCTATCTCTGCTGGACCAGAGGAGAAATACCAGGACCAAGGAGAGTATTTCATAGAGAGGTTTCAGACCGAACGCTGTAAGGCATATGACAACCTGTTCCACCCAGGAAAATGTAAGCCGCGGCACTCCGTTAGTCTCCCCCTGAGCCGTATTGACGCCGATCTCCTTTACCCTGGAGCCTTTGTCCACGGAAGCGAGCCAGGCATCGATACCGCCTTCTACGTTGAAGGTTCGCGCGTAACCGGCCCGCCGCAGGCCTTCAGTGGCCTGGGCGCTCTGAAAACCGGTGTTGCATATGACGAAAAGAAATGCCTTATTCTCCAAGACGCTCTTCCAAGACGCCAGTTCGCCTCGCATAACGTCATGGAGAGGGATATGGACGGCTTCTTTCAGGCTGAAGTTCCGATACTCCGATTCAGTCCTGACGTCTATGAGAATAGAATCCTCTTGGTGTTCGGCCATCCGTTCTCTGGCGGTTTCGGGTTTGACTGAAGGCACATTCAGGAACGCCGACCAGTACCCAGCGGGAAACACGACCAATCCGACTATCGTCAGGAGGGTGATCATGCGAGAAGGGCTGCAGGATGCCATTGTCGAGCGCTCACCTCCGTTCCCATCCCTGCTCGAGCTTCCGTGCGACCAGCCTGACAAGGGTATCCACCGTGACAAAGGAGAATAGTTTGTTTCGGGGCACAGGCCCATCAAGGGCCGCATCTCGCACGCCTGGCAGGATGGGAGCGAGAGCCTCGATTTCCGTCTCCGTGAGGAACTCCTGTTCGCTGGCCACTTCGGATCTGTCCGGGCGCAGGAGACGATCAAAATCCGCATCCCGCATCCTGATAGCAAACTCGGATTCGAGGGAAAACATCAAGTCCAGGAAATCAAGGGAATTCATGTCCAGATCCGTAATCAACCGTGAGTCGCTCCGAACCTGGTCGCGATCCAGAGCCAAGCTAGTGCATAGGGCGCGGGTGACCTTCTCTTCAATTTCCTCGCGACTGACTGTCATGATAAAGCCTCGATTTGAAAGTCTGAGCCCTTTTCCTCATCCGACGCTCACAGCCATCTCACAAATGACCTGACGGGTTTCCGGCCAGGGTTGAAAGGCGATTCCCCTGGAAGGCCGATCGGAATCAGGGCGGCGATCTGCCAGCCCTCCGGAACCCCGAGGCATCTCTCCAGTGGCTTCCTCGCCAGGAGAGGGCCGGTCATGCAACAGGCTCCGAGACCCAGTTCCTCGGCTCGCAGAAGGATGTTCTGTATTGCAAGGGATACGCTGAGCAGAGCTGAGTGATGATCGAGGGCCTGAAAGGATGCCCTCTCCTCCTCAGGCGTCTCTTCTTGGAGCATCGCGGTCATACCCGCAACGACCCTAAAGAGGGGCACGACGAGATGCGGGGCAGAGCGGAAATGGGAGAAATGGACGGAATAGGAAAGGACCTCGTTCTGGAACTCGGTACGTAGGAGGCCTTTCAGCCGATATCGCTCTTTGTCTACCAGGTCTGCTGCCGATTCGATGATCGCCTTCTCCCTGACAATCAGAAAGCGCCAGGGCTGGCTGTTTCCGGCCGAGGGCGCCGTCACTGCTGCCTCTATCAGCTCCAGCAGGGTCTCTTCAAGGACCTGCTCCGGCAGAAATCGCCGCACCGAGCGCCTGCTTTGCATGGTCTCCAAGATCATGTCAAGGTATAGCCTCCGTCGATGTTGATGCTGGCACCGGTGATGGAACAACTCAGGTCGCTCAAAAGAAAGACCGCCAGGTAAGCCACATCCCCCGAGGGGCAGTATCTCCCCAACGGGGTCTGCCTGAGCATCTCCTCTCCCCCAAGGTCCTTTGTTCTCTGGAACATCCGTGTTTCTACTGGGCCGGGCTGGATGCAGTTGACCCGGATCCCTTTTCTCCCGTACTCGCACGCAAGGGCCTTGGTGAAGGAAAGAAGCCCTCCCTTGGCGGCAGCATAGACTGATTGCCCCCTGAAGACCTTCTCCGTCACGACGGAACCGATGTTTACGATGCTCCCCCCTTTGTTCTGCATCATCCGGGGGATCACCGCCTTGCTGCAGAATATCGGGCCGAGCAAAGCGGAACGGATCTGTTCCACGATCTCCTCCTCCGAGAGGACGGGCAAAAGCCCCTGGATATTGACAGCCGCATTGTTCACCCACCCGTCGATACGACCGAAGCGGTTGAGGAACGCCTCTATCCCCCGGGCTATTTCGTTGGATCTTGTCGCGTCAAAACCAAGGAGCATGGGGGCAAGAAATCCTGCCCTGCTTATCTCGTCTGCAACAGTCCTGGCCTCAGCCACACCACGGAGGTAATTGATCCCGACCCGAGCGCCTTTTCTTGCGGCCTCGAGTGCAATTTCCCGGCCTATACCCCGAGAGGCGCCTGTAACCACAATGTGTTTACCCCTCAGCACTACCCCTCCATGTTCCGGAAGACGAGGACAGAGTTCTGCCCTCCGAAGGCAAAAGCGTTGCTCATGAAGAATTCGACCCTGTGATCCCTTGACGTATGGGGCACGTAGTCCAGATCGCACTTCGGATCCGGATTGTCCAGGTTGATCGTGGGATGGACCTTCCCGACGTTGGAGCAGAGGATGCTCGCCACAGCCTCGACAGCACCCGCAGCGGAGATGAGATGTCCGATCATCGATTTGGTGGAACTGATCGGAACCCGTGACGCCGTTGGGCCGAAGAGCCTCTTGATGGCAAGGGTTTCGACAGGGTCGTTCTTGAGGGTCGATGTCCCGTGGGCGTTGACGTAGGAGATCTGCTCCGGTGTGATGCCCGCCGACTTGATTGCCCGCGTCATCGCCTGAAAGGCCCCTCTGCCCTCAGGGTGGGGATCGCTCACGGAGAATGCGTCGAAAGAGTTGCCATATCCGACGATCTCTGCGAAGGGCTTAGCCCCTCTTCGGGCCGCGTGGTGGTACTCTTCCAGGACGAGCATGCCGGCACCCTCGCCGAGAACAAAGCCGTCCCTGTCCCGGTCAAAGGGTCTGGACGCTTTCTCCGGGGCTTCGTTCCGGCGGGATAAGGCGTTAAGCCGACAGAACCCCGCCACCCCCAGGGGATTGATCATGGAATCCGTTCCGCCGGCAAGCATCAGGGTTGCTTCCCCCCTCCGGATCCTAAGAAACGCGTGACCCAGAGCATCGTTCCCGGCCGCGCAGGCCGAGATATGAATGCCGGGCGCGCAGTTGAGACCAAAACGGCTCTTGAGAAGGGAGACGCAAAGATCCGACGGGGTCTGCAGGAAGTCAGGCCGCTTCGCATCCTCTTCGGGTTTGATATACGAATTTCGGGAAAGCCGGATCATGTCGTACATGTCGAATAGCTCCAGGCCTATTCCGACGCTCAGGCCGCGGCGCAAGGGGTGATGGGTTTCCTCAAGCGGTCTTCCCCGTCGGTTGGCGTTCTCCATCGCAGACTGTGCTGCCAATAGTGCGAACGAGATCTTGCGGTCCTTATATTCGGTCATATCCACCCGGCACTCGCCGGCTATACGGGTGGGGAGGTTCTCCGTCGGGAACAAGGTCAGAGGTCCTATGCCCGATCGTCCGGAGAGGAGACTGTCGCGCAGGGCAGGGAGATCACTCCCAAGAGGAGTGACCGCTCCAATACCTGTGATGACGACCCGATTCA
>JAGUZM010000433.1 GCA_020060805.1 Deltaproteobacteria bacterium
CGACGCCACAACGTCGATACTGGCTATCGTGGCCCTGGCCTTTGGGATGTTGTTGGGATGGTCCTTCCTCGACCCGGTGATGGGCATCGCAGGCGCTTTGCTGATCAGCCACTGGTCCTACGGCCTTATGCGAGAAGCCGGGGGCATTCTCCTCGATCGCACGCCCAGTGGGCGCATGGTTCAGGGCATCTCCGAAGCCATCGATCATCTCGAAGGTGTCCGCATCGTCGACCTCCACGTTTGGCGCCTTGGGCCCGGCCATAACGCGGCCATTATCTCCGTTACGGCGTCCGGCGGTGAAGGCCCGGACTTTTTCAAGGAGCGTTTGTGCAAAGTTAAGGGACTGTCTCACCTGACGATTGAAGTCAATGCATCCGATGATCGTTCGCCATGACTCGGAGCCTTTGATAATACGCCATAGGGCTGACACCTCCACGGATTCTATCGACCCTTTCTTTGCACACATGGTCCGGCCGTATTCCACCACGCCTCTACAGCCGTGTAGAAATGGGTTTAGGAGAAGAGAATCGCCCTCGGGAACTAGGATTCGATCCAGGAATCTCGTGATGGTCTCTTTCTGAGAAGCTGTCTAAGCCTCCCAATCGATGCAAGCTTCTGCACCGGCCGATTCTGAGTGTTTCCGCTCTTCACAACAAATCCTATTTTTTCCGGTCGGGAAGACGTACTCCTTCAAAAATCCGGGCATTTTGCAGTGTTACACGAAAATGACCCGAATTCATGAAAAGGGCATGTTGCATTTTTGCAATGTCATCGGCCTCTGTATATTGCAACCGTGAAACCGACCGGTGGCCAGCGGAGCCCATTGCTTCGGACCCGCTTTTTTGTTGTTTCATGATTTCAGGGAGTTAGCCGGTTTCTCCGGACTTGCAGCTCCATGGCACGAAAAATGCTCGGCTCAACAAGCGGTTGGCAGACCCTCCATGTTCATCCTTCCAACCCTCTTCGCGGTGCGCTCTGGTCGGT
This sequence comes from Deltaproteobacteria bacterium, assembly GCA_020060805.1. Classification (GTDB taxonomy): domain Bacteria; phylum Desulfobacterota; class DSM-4660; order Desulfatiglandales; family HGW-15; genus JAHECH01. The sequence goes on from JAGUZM010000433.1 coordinate 985, forward strand.
CCTGCCGGCCTGAACGCACCGCCTTCCCAGCAACCGACTTAAACCAAGGACTGGGGGTGTTGAAAATGCGGATTGCGGTTACGACTCAAGGAGAAGGCCTGAGCGCGGATGTGGAGCCCAGGTTTGGCAGAGCGCCGCGCTTTCTGATTGTTGACACAGAAACGATGTCATCTCAGGTCGTCTTGAACGGGCAGAGCCTGGATCTTCCCCGGGGCGCGGGCATCCAGGCTGCACAGAACGTGCTGCCCCATAAACCCGATGTGGTTCTCACAGGAAATTGCGGGCCGAAAGCCTTTCGCGTCTTACGGGCTGCAGGGGTTAAGGTCGTGGTCGGCGTTAGCGGCCGGATCGCTGATGCGGTCAAGAACTACATGGATGGTAAATACCAGGCGGCCACGGAAGCGAACGTGGAAGGCCACTGGGTTTAAAGAAAGCGACGGGTGGCAAGCGAAAAGGGTGATCGCAAATGAGGTTGGCAATTCCCGTCTGGGAAAACAAGATATCCCCCGTGTTGGACACGGCGTCTCGCTTCTTGATCGTTGAAATGAAGGAAGGTGGCGAGATGTCGAGGTTCGAGGTTTTCCTGGAGGAAAGAAACCTGTCCAGGCGCTGCCACCGAATTCTGGGTATGGGCGTGAAAGCTGTGATCTGCGGCGCCGTGACCCGCCATTTTTCGGACCTCCTCAAAGCTTCAGGGATCGAGCTTATCCCAGGCATTTCCGGCCAGCCGGATGATGTGCTCCATGCCTGTCTGGAAGGGAATCTGGAGCAGCCAAGATTCTTCATGCCCGGATGCACGGGAGACGGATTAGACGAGCAACTGAGTGCCCTGGGCTTGACGGCCAGCGTTAGAAGGAAGGCCCAGCCCAAAATAGGAGAAGAACCATGAGCAGCAACAGACCAAACGAGAGTTTACCCAGAGGAGAGCCGTTCGTCATGGCAAAACAGGACCATCGCTCGCATCACCAAAGCCAAGACGACAGGCACGCTATTCAGGATGCAGAAATCAGGGAGCGACTGAAACACATCAAGAACAAAATCCTCGTCATGAGCGGGAAGGGAGGAGTGGGCAAAAGCAGTATCGCCGCCTACCTCGCCGTGTCCCTGGCCAAGAAGGGCTACAAGGTTGGCCTGATGGATGTGGACCTTCACGGCCCGAGCATTCCCAGGTTGCTGGGACTGAGGGGGACCCTTCAGCCCTCACCGCGAGGAGGGAAGGCTATCCCGGTCCAGTTCATCACAAACCTTGAAGTCATATCCATCGAATCCCTGATGGGAGAAAACAAAGACCTGGCAACCATCTGGCGGGGACCTCTAAAAATAGGGGTTATCCGGCAGTTTATCTCCGATATCGAATGGTCAGACCTGGATTACTTGATCATTGATTCTCCGCCGGGCACCGGGGATGAGCCCCTGACCGTGGCACAGACGATTCCTGATGCCAAGGCGGTGGTCGTCACCACGCCTCAGGAAATCTCCCTGGCTGATGTGAGGAAGTCGATCAACTTCTGCCGCCAGGTGCACATGGATATTCTCGGAATCGTGGAAAACATGAGCGGCCTCCTGTGCCCGCACTGCGGGAAAAGGGTTGACCTGTTCAAGAGCGAGGGAGGACGCCTGACAGCAAGGAAGGAAGGATTGAGGCTCCTCGCAAGCCTGCCCTTCGAACCCGAGGTGGTCAACCGGGGAGATCTGGGGAGGCTGGATGACCTCATTGAGAGAACCAACCCTTTTAACCAGGGCTTTCAGGAAATGGTAGACACGATCATCAACCTTTCATCCAAGGAGGTTCGACCGATGCCAAAGCCGGATAGGAGCCAGGGGCTGGAAAAACTTCAGGGAAGCAGCGTTGTTTTTGCTATTCCCATGGCTGCTGGCAAACTCTGTTCCCATTTCGGGCATTGTGATCAATTCGCCCTTGTCGAAACAAGGGACGGCGAAATCAAAGGAAAAACCATGCACACCCCTCCGCCTCACGAACCGGGCGTGTTGTCGAGGTGGCTCCATGAAATGGGGGCCAACGTCATCATTGCCGGAGGCATGGGGAGCAGGGCTCAGCAGCTGTTCAGCGAAAATGGGATCAAGGTCGTCACCGGTGCACCCACGGACACCCCGGAGTGCCTTGTCCAGCAGTATCTCACGGACAAGCTGGTCACCGGCGCGAACGTTTGTGATCATTAAGAATCATGAAGTGTTGGAGTATTGGAGGACTGGAGTATTGGGTGAAAAATGAATTTTCTTCTCCATCACCTCATTACTCCATAACTCCAACACTCCGATGTTCTTGCCAGAGGTCATCCAGACTTCCGGATCAGAGGGAGACCCTTGGTTGGGAACTGCGTTTCCCCGGTGTCGGGCCCGGGGGACGCAAAAATGAGGGAAGAGGCGAGGAACGGTCACCATGAGAGACGGTTATGAAGGATCTAAGGAGGGCGGGGGCGCCCTCGATGAGAAGGACGCAGAGGTTACCAAGGTTCATATGGCTTTCCACGAGTGGTTGAACTCACTCCAGTGGAAAAGGAACGGGGTCCCTGACGGGCATGCCTGCTTGACCGGCAAGTGCGGTGAAACCATTGAGATATTCCTGAAGTTCGACGGCGAGCGGGTCAAAGATGCGGCTTACCTGACGAACGGCTGCATCTCGAGCAAAGTCTGCGCCGCTCTTGCAGCCTACATGGCACGGGGCAAAAGCCCTGACGAACTCGTGGATATCACCGCCCGGTCGATCCTAGACCTGCTGGGTGAATTTCCCAAGAGTGAAGAACACTGCGCTTTTCTGGCAGCAGAAACCCTGCAGGAGGCCCTTAACCAGTACATGCTCAAGCAAACCCGGAAACCCTGAAGGGGATGCTTAGCCCCGAGAATTTTCCCGACAAGCACGACGAGGCTATGAAAGATGATCATCAGCATTGCCAGCGGAAAGGGAGGCACAGGCAAGACGACGGTAGCCACCAATTTGGCCGTCTCCCTCGGTTCCGGAGTGCAACTGCTGGACTGCGACGTGGAAGAACCCAACGCCTATCTCTTCCTCAAACCCACCTTTGAAAAGGCGGAAATCATCTCCCTTCCTGTTCCTGAAGTCGATCTTGAGAAATGCACCCTCTGCGGTAAATGTGCCGAGATCTGCCAGTACAAGGCCATCGTGGTCATCGGTGAAACGGTCCTCCCCTTCCATGAACTGTGCCACAGTTGCGGCGGGTGCACGGCCGTCTGCCCGGAGAAAGCCATCACGGAAGGGAAACGAAACCTGGGGATCGTCGAGATCGGCCATCGCAACGGCATCCGGTTTGTCCATGGAAGACTGCGCGTGGGAGAAGCGATGGCCCCGCCTCTTATCAGGGAGGTGCGAGTCCACTCTCGTCCTGACATGCTCACGATCATCGACGCTCCACCCGGCACCTCCTGCCCTGTGATCGCCTCCACGAAGTCCGCGGATTTCGTCCTTCTCGTCACGGAACCGACCCCTTTCGGCCTCCACGACCTCAAGCTTGCCGTGGAAACGATCAGGACCCTGGGCCTCCCCTGCGGGGTGATCATCAATCGCTCCGACATCGGAGACGACAGGGTCAGGGCGTATGCCAAGGAGCAAGAATTACCCCTTCTGATGGAAATACCGTTTGACCGCAAAATTGCCGAGGCTTATTCCAAGGGGCAAATGCTCGTTGACGTGATGCCGGAGTGGAAGGAGAAGTTTCTCCGGTTGTACGAACGCATTGTGGGACTCGTGAAATGAAAGAAGTCGTGATCATCAGCGGAAAGGGAGGGACGGGCAAAACAAGCCTCGTGGCCGCATTTGCCTCCCTGGCCGGGAAGAAAGTCCTCTGTGACACGGACGTCGATGCTGCGGACCTGCATCTGCTCATGAACCCGATCGTCAAGGCACGCCATGACTTCCAGGCAGGCCACGACGCCGTCATCAACGTCGAAAAATGCACCGGCTGTGGGTTGTGCCGCGACCTGTGCCGGTGGAACGCGGTTCGTGATGACTACACGATAGACCCGATTGACTGCGAAGGGTGCGGCGTGTGTGTTTATTTCTGCCCTGAGAAGGCCATCGACTTCCCTACGAAGACCTGCGGTGAATGGTACATTTCCGAGACCCGCTTCGGACCCATGGTCCACGCTCGTTTGCGGGCCGCGGAAGAGAACTCGGGTAAACTGGTCACTTTGGTGAGGGATGAGGCGAAGATCCTCGCAGAAAACCTGGGCCACGATTTCATCCTGACGGACGGGCCCCCGGGTGTGGGTTGCCCGGTCATTGCCTCCCTGGGCGGAGCCAGCGCTGCGCTTGTCGTGACGGAGCCTACCGTGGCGGGCCGCCATGATATGGAGCGTGTCGCGGAGCTTGCGGACTTTTTCAGGGTGCCGGTGCTCGTCTGCGTCAACAAGGCAGACCTGAATCCTGACGCCACAGAGGAGATCCGCAGTTTCGCCGGGGAAAAAAAATACACCTTCCTGGGCACGATTCCCTTTGAACCGGCTTTCACCAAAGCCATGATTCTCGGCCAGACCCTGTTCGAATATAATACTCACACGAAGGCCGGAGACGCGGTGCTTGGAATCTGGCGCGGGCTGACCGAGGCCCTCGGGCTTCAGGCAGAATGACCGGCCCCGTCGCCGCTTCCCGGAAACCCTCAGCGGTTTATCGATTGGAGGTTCCGAACGTGTTTTGAGTTCGTGAAACCCAGTACCAACCCTTTACCTTTTCAGGAGGAGAGCGCCATGAAGGAAATCAACCGACGAGAATTCCTGAAGACGTCCGCAGCCGCTGCTGCCGTCGTGATGGCAGGGAACGCTTTGAAAGGAGGAAAGGCCATGGCATCCGGTTCGGCAAACATTCCCGAGGTCGAAAAGCTGAAAGTCACGGTCATCACAGACAATTATTACGACTGCCTGCGATGGAATCTCAACCCACCGGACTTCAGCTTTGTCAAAAGGTATATGATCTTGCCCGGCACATCCCTTCATTCTGAACATGGGTTGGCCTACCACATCGAGACCGTTCTGAACGGCAAAACCCATGCCTTCATGTTCGACTACGGCCTTGACTACCACGGGGTGAGCAAAAACATGGAGCTTCTTGACATCGACCTGAGAAAGCTGGAGGCCCTGGGCCTCAGCCACGGACACTTTGACCACTATGAAAATCTCAACTCGATTCTCAGGCATAACAGGACAAAGCTGAAGAAAGGAATCCCCCTGTATGTCGGAGAGGAGGCCTTCGCTCACAGGTTTGTCAACCTCCCGGCAGGCCGCTACGACCCAAGCGGCCTCAACGATCTCGGACAGCTGAAAAGGCAAGAGATAGAGGCCCTTGACTTGGTCAGGGTTGTGGAGGTAAAAGAACCGACGCCGATTGTGCCCGGTGCTTATTTGACCGGCAATATCGACAGGGCCACGGAGTACGAGAAGGGGTCCCCTATCCTGTTCGTCAAAAGAGGGGACAAAATGGAACTGGACATATTCCCGGGTGAGCAGTCCCTGGTGTTCAACGTAAAAGGCAAAGGGCTGGTTGTCATCTCTTCCTGTGCCCATGCAGGGATCGTCAACACGGTGAGGCACGCCCAGAAGATCGTCGGGGTTGAGAAGGTCCATGCCGTGATCGGAGGCTTTCATTTGATCGGGGCTCCGATGCCGAAAATTCAAAGCACCGTTGCAGACATCAAGGCCATGAACCCGGATTACATTGTCCCCATGCACTGCTCCGGGTGGGAAGCGGTCGCAACTTTCGCGAAGGAGATGCCTCAGCAGTTCATCATCAACACAGCGGGAACCAGATATATTTTCTCAGCCTGACGAAAACTGTGATAAGCAAGTGAACGGAGGGGGGGGAAGAGGGCGATGCCTTTGCCTCACTTTTCGACGGATCGATCTTTTTGAACGGGTGCCCATGAAGGAAAAGAGAGGGGAACACCCGCTGGGTGACCTCGGTCAACTCATATCACTCGGCCTCTTCCTGCTCATCTGGGGGGGAGATTCTTTTTTTCTGCGTATCTCCACGTTTCTCTCCGATGAGGTGCCCTTCTATATTCGGATGGCTCTCTTGGCCGCAGCCGTTCTTACCGCTTTGTACCTTGCCGGCTCAGGGCATGTCGTCGTGAGCCACAAACACCGTCCCAACCGCGTCGTATCGAATGGGGCCTTCCGGTACGTCAGACACCCCCTGTATCTGGCAAGCATTTTGTCCTATTTCGGCCTGGCGGCTTCCACGGTTTCTCTTTTCTCCTTCGCCCTTCTTATTCCCATTTTCTTGTTTCACGATTTCATAGCGACCTACGAGGAAGAGCTGTTGTTACAGAAATACGGGAGCGACTATGTGGCCTACAGGGAAAAAACGGGGAAGTGGGTGCCGGGGATAGGGCGGACGAGGTGAGGCGGATTGGGTAAAGAGAAGATTTTCGGAGGAAACACCTACGAATGACCGTCCAGTATCGGCCGATAGGCGTCATCCATACCCCTTTCAAGAAGATCGAGGGGATGCCCATTCAGCCCTCCGGGGCAGCCGGAGTTCGGGGGACGGTGGAAGTGTACCCGGAATACGTCGAGGGATTGAAAGACCTGGATGGGTTTTCTCACATCCTGCTCCTTTATCACTTTCACCGCGTGAAAAGCGCACAACTCACCGTAGTGCCCTTCCTGGATACCGAACCCCGAGGGGTGTTCGCCACCAGGGCGCCGAAAAGGCCGAACCCTCTGGGCATATCGGTGGTGAGGCTTTTGCGGATCGAGGGTTCCACGTTGCACGTTCAGAACGTGGACATCCTGGATGGGACGCCCCTCCTCGATATTAAACCTTACGTGCCGGAGTTTGACCGCCAGCCCAGATTCCGCCTGGGTTGGCTGGGGAAAGCCAGGGGCCAGGCCAAAAAGAGGAAGTCCGATTCAAGATTTCGATAGATTGGTCGGAAGGCTGATCGTGAAAGCGGTCCCCTTCCCCACCCGGCTTTCCACCTGAATGGTCCCCTTGTGCCTCTCGACGATTCCGGAAACCGTGGAAAGCCCGAGCCCGAGGCCTTTCCCCTCGGTCTTGGTGGTGAAAAAGGGATCAAAAATGCTGGGAAGATTTTCCTCCGCGATACCGCATCCCGTGTCTGCCACCCTTATCTGAACCATCCCCTCCTTCGGTTGAAAAGAACTCGAGACCGTCAGGACTCCCCCCTGGGGCATCGCGTCGATGGCATTGAAGATGAGATTGATGACACACTGCTGGAGCTGGTTGAAATCGCCCTGGATGTTGGGGAGTTCGGGGTCCAGGTCGGTCTTGATCTGAATGTTCTGCAGGGTCATCTTGTGCTGGCTCAGCATGATGCTTCTTTCGAGCAATTCGTTCACGCCCATCTGGGCATATTCCATCTTTGATTTCCGGGAAAAGGCGAGAAGGTTGGAAACAATGCGGGAGCAACGATCCGTTTCTTTCTCGACGACGGAGAGGTACTTCCGGAACTTCTCCACCTGTTCCTCGGTCGTCCCTCCCCTGGACAGGATCTTGATCATCAGACGGAGATAATTCAGAATCCCTGCAAGGGGATTGTTGATCTCATGGACGACGCTCGCTGCCAGGCGGCCGAGAGACATCATCTTGTCCTGCTGGAGGAGCCGGGATGGATCGGCGTCCTCCTGCTCCGCTTTCCTTACCTCTTTCATGTTCCTGACGAAGGCGACGACCCCAAGTTCTTCTTTTTCCGACAACAAAACCGACGATATCTGGACGGGAATCGCATTCCCCCCTTTGTCCAGCATCTGGGTCTCGAAGAAACGCAGCCTGTTCTTGCCCCCCCATTCGTCGCTTTCCAGCCGTTCTCTCAGCCTTTCCATTTCCCCGAAGGGCAGCAACCTCGCAAGGGGTATGGTATGATAGAGTTCGTTCCGTGAATAGCCCAGCATCGCCTCCAAGCTTTCGTTCACGTACACGATCGTCCCCTTCCGGTCCGTCGCTACCACGCCTTCGTTCGCGCATTCGAGAATCGTTTCTCCCAGCCTCTGTCCCTCGACTGGCGCCCCGGCGCCTCCTTTGCTTTCCCGGCCCAAAAGCACGCGGTCTTGGCCCCGGTCCTCTCCGGAGATGCTTTCTGAAAACTCGGGCGGGACCTTTCTCAAGGCCCGGACCACTTCTTTTTTTCCGATCAGCTTCCTTTTGCGGCCGGAGACTGCTGAATCTCCTGGGCCTCTCCAGGCCTTCTCTTTGAGGGCTTTCTGTACAGCCGCCTTGAACTGATCGTCCGTAAAGGGTTTCGGGAGGTAGTCGACTGCCCCTGTTTTCATCGCTTCCACGGCGCTCCCAACGCTTGCGTATCCCGTGATAACGATGACTTCGGTCTCCGGCTGACTCCTCTTGATGCGCCTGATCACATCCATGCCGGACATGTCCGGCAAGCGCAGGTCTGCCACCAGAAGGTCGAAATCTTCCCGGCTCATGGAAGCAAGGGCTCCCTGACCCGTCGCGGTCCTGTTGACACCGTAGCCCTCATCGGCAAGGATGATCTGAAGAGCCTGAGCCACGCTGTTTTCATCCTCCATCAGGAGAACCCTGGGGCGTTGGAGATGGTCGTTTCCCATGTTGGGCGCAGCTGAGTTCACAGCCATTCCTCCTTGTTGATTTCAGCCCGGCGGCTGAATGACGCCGGGGATTCTCTGTCTTTGCGGTAGACGCTTTCTTTCCACAGCTCCAGACCCCTTTTCTTCTCACCAGAGCCCCTATCTAGCTCGCCGCTGCCCTCAGCCTTTCCCTCATGATGTCGAGTTCCGTGAGGATCTGATCCTCTCCGAACTGCCAGATGTGGGCAGCGCCCAGCCGGCAAGCAGCGACACAGATGTCACACCCCCGGCAAATGGCCTGGTTGACGACCGAGACGTCTCTTCGCGCGTCAAAATCGATCGCCCCGTATGGGCAAGCTTTGATGCAAGCCCGGCAGCCTTCGCAGACCTCGGGATCGATCCAAGCCACAGTGGCGGGGATCTCCACCCTTCCCCGGATGGCCAGGTCGAGGGCCCTGACAGCCGCCCCCGAGGCCTGTGCCACCGTGTCGGGAATGTCTTTGGGCCCCTGGCAAGTTCCGGCCAGGAAAATCCCGGCCGAACCGGTGTTCATCGGTGCGAGTTTGGCGTGCTCTTCCGAGAAGAACCCGTCAACGCCCCTCCGGATCCCGAAGAGCTTTCCCACCTCGCTGCTGTCATCCTGAGCCTCTATGGCGGCGCAGAGAATGACCATGTCCACGGGAATCCGGTATGTTCTGTTGAGGAGCGTGTCTTCACCGATGACGATCAGCTTGCCCTCTTCCTTCGGGGTCACGGGCTGATCCGTCACTTCCGAGGGTTTGCCCCTGAAAAACAGAATCCCCTCTTCCTGGCACCTGCAGTAGAACTCCTCGTAGCCTTTGCCGAAGCAGCGCATATCGACGTAGAAGTCGTACACCCTGGTTTGATGCCCCAGTTTGTCCTTCAGGAGATGGCCATATTTCAGCGAGTACATGCAGCAGACCCGGGAGCAGTATTCATGATAATTCTGGTCCCGGCTGCCCACGCAGTGGATGATGCCCACGCTCTCGGGAGGTTTCGTGAATGCCCCGTTCCCTGCTCTCATGAGAATCTGACCCGCCGTGGGCCCGGTCGCATTGTTGAGGCGCTCGAATTCAAGGCTGGTCAGGACATTGGGATACCTGCCGTACCCGAACTGGGTCATGGGGCTGGGGTCCATCAGACGGTAGCCGGTTGCCACAATGATGCTCCCCACATCAACCTCGATCTCTTCAGGCTCCATGCAGTGGTCGATCGCCTTCGCCTCGCAGACCTTCACGCACTCCATGCATTCCGAACACACCCCGCAATTGAGGCAGCGCAGGGCCTCCCGCTTCGCTTGCTCTTCGGAAAGGCCGCAATCGACCTCCATGAAGGGCGACATGGTTTCTTCTGCGCTTCGATGTTCCCCTCTTTCCCGGACCTCAATCTTCTTTTTTTTCGGCAACGCCGCCCAGTCGGCTCCGGGAGAGGGCTGGGCTTTCCTCTGCTCCTCATAAAGGGTCAGGTCTTCGCCTTTGATGAACCGGTCGATGCCTTCCACGGCTTTGTGGCCCGCGGCGACCGCCTCGATGACGCTGGCCGGACCCGTCACCGCATCGCCCGCGGCAAAAATGTGGGGAACGGCCGTCTGCATCGTGTGGGGATTCACATCCAGGGTATCCCATCTGGAGAACCTGAGTTTCGTGTTGCCTCTCAACCACTGCACGTCGGGCCTCTGTCCGACAGCCGGCACAACGGCATCACAGGAAATGACGAATTCGGACCCCTCAACGGGTATGGGCCGTCGCCGGCCGCTCGCATCCGGTTCTCCCAGCTCTGTTCTGATGCACTCAAGACCGACGACCTTACCCCGTTCGCCGACGATGCGAACTGGGGCAGTGAGGTAGGAGATGTGTATGCCCTCCGCCAGGGCCGCTTCGATTTCTTCGGGGTAGGCCGGCATCTCATCCCGGCCCCTTCGATAGACGACGTGGACTTCCTCTGAACCGAGTCGCTTGCTCACCCGGGCTGCATCGATCGCCACGTTCCCTCCGCCGATGACCGCCACCCGGCGACCGGGCACATGCCGGTTCCCGAGGTTTTCTTCCCTGAGAAAATCCACGGCGTCCAGAACCCCCTCGGATTCATCCTCACCCTGCAACTGCGCTTTGATGCCCCGATGGGCCCCCGGGGCCAGAAAAACCGCTTTGAACCCTTCCGCTTGGAGTTCATCCAGGGTGAAGTCCTTCCCCAAAGTCTGGCCGGTCTTCACCTCGATTCCCAACCGGAGTATGTTCGCAATTTCCCGGTCCAGCGTTTCCGTCGGCAGGCGGTAGTCCGGAATACCCACGCGAAGCATCCCCCCCAGAACAGGTAGGGCCTCGTACATCCGGATCTGGTACCCTCTCAGACGAAGGTAGTAGGCGACCGTGAGCCCGGCCGGCCCGGAGCCGATGATGGCAACCTTTTCAGGGCGTTCCTCGATTTGCGGCATGGGCAGGGACTCCAGGTCAACCTGATCTGCGGCGAACCTTTTGAGGTCCCGGATCGCGAGGGGCGCGTCTATTTCCTTCCGTCGGCACTCGGCCTCGCAGGGGTGAGGACAGACCCTGCCCAACACCCCGGGCAAGGGAAGCTTTTCCATGATGAGCTGGACGGCTTCTTTGTATTTACCCTGACCGATGAGCTGCACGTATCCCTGGATGTTGACCCCAGCAGGGCAGGTGAGCACACAAGGCGCCCTGTCTTTCTTGTCGACGACAAAGGTGATGGGCATGGCCTGAGGGAATGATCTGTAGATCGCTTTTCTGTTGCTTAACCCTTCATCCCACTCGCTCGTCTTCACGACAGGGCAGACATTCGCGCATTCCCCACAGCCTGTGCAAACCCCCTCCTTCACGTACCTGGGTTTGCGGTGAATCTTCACCTTGTAGTCTCCCACAATCCCGGAAACTTCCTTGACCTCGCTGTAGGTGAGGAGCTCGATGTTGGGGTGTTGGCCCACGGTGACCATCTTGGGCGTTCCGATGCACGCCGCACAGTCGAGGGTCGGAAAGGTCTTGTCAAACTGGAGCATGTGGCCCCCTATGGTCGGCTGTCTCTCCACCAGGAAGACCTTGTGTCCTGCATCGGCGATATCCAGGGCCGCCTGCATGCCCGCGATCCCTCCGCCCACGACCAGAACCTCCGGCCTCACCTTCACTTCCCTATTGGTCAGGGTTCGATGGTATTTCGACCTGTGGATCGCCGCTGCCACCAGGATCTTCGCTTTCCTCGTCGCCTCCAGGGCGTCTTCAGTGACCCATGCGACCTGTTCCCGGAGGGAAACGACCTGAACATGCTCGGGTTTGAGACCTCCCCGCTGGCACGCTTCCTGGAATCCCTTCTCCGAAGCCTTGGGAGAGCACGCCCCCACCACGACGCGATTCAGGCCGAACTTCTGGACGTCCTTTTCCACGATCTGCAGCCCGGGCTCCTGACACAGATACTTGTGTTCCCTGGCGATGACCACCTGCGGCTGTTTTCGGGCAAAGCGGATCAGGTCATCGATCTGGACTTTCCCTGCGATGTCTGTCCCTCCGTGGCAGACATAGAATCCTATCTTTGGCGGCGTGGTGCTCGGAAAACCATCAGCGCCCACAGCCTCCACGCCTCCGCACAGGACCTTTCCACCCTGCCGAGAAACTCTTCTTCGGTGAAGGGTTTTGACAGATAGTCCACGGCCCCTGTCTTCATCGCCTCCACAGCCGATGAAACGTCGGAGTATCCGGTGATGACCATGACCTGGGTTCCGGGCCGCCTCTTTTTCGTCTTCCTGATGACCTCCATGCCGTTCATGTCCGGCAAACGAAGATCCGCCACCAGAAGATCATATTCCCTCTCCGCCGTCTCTTTGAGTGCCTCTTTTCCGGTCTTCACCAGGTCCACGCCATAGCCCTTCTCCATGAGGATCATTTTGAGTCCCATGCCGACACTCGGTTCATCCTCGACCACAAGGACGTGAACTTGATGTGCCGTTTCAACGGCCTCTTCTACCGTCGTTGTTCGTTCCGGTTCTTGTACCGCTTCCTGCCGGGAGGCGGAGGCGCCTCCCCCTCTCCTCTCCAGGGCCTTTTCAACCCGGGCCATGAACTCTTCTTCCGTGAAAGGCTTGGGCAAATAGTCGATGACACCGATTTTCATCGCTTCCACGGCAGAGGGGACGCTCGCGTACCCGGTGATCACGATGACTTCAGCCCGGGATTCTTTCTTTTTGGCCTCCCTGATAACGTCCATGCCGTTCATGTCGGGCAGCCGGAGGTCCGCTACCAGGAGATCGAATCGCTTCTGATCGAGCACACTCAAGGCTTCTTTTCCCGTTCTGGCCAGGTTCACCCGGTATCCCTTCTCTTTAAGGATCAGCTCCAACCCTTCCGCCACGCTGGATTCATCCTCCATGACGAGAATCTGTCTTTCCCCTCTCTCGCCCTCTGCTTTAGGTCCTGTACTTTTGCTCACGGCTTTCCCTCCTTTATCAAGAATCGCTCATGCCTGAGATCGTCTGCTGTGACGTTTCAGGAGCAAAGTTCATTCCAAAAAAAGAGGAAGCCCCATCGGGGATCGGGGAGGAAGCATTTCCCTATTTGTTTCAGCCTGTTGTAAAGGCCGGAACAAGATGAGAGCAAAGGTTCGGCTGAAGCAAATCGTATGGCCCGCTATACGGTCAAATGCCGGGAGATGTTGGATTCACGCGTGTTTTCAGCCACTTCAGTGCGTATGGGAGTCAATACGATGGGCAGGGGGTTTACTTCTGCGCCGTGGAGTTCTTGGCGGAGACCTGGTGCTTCTTCATCAGAGCTGAGAAATTGGATCGCTGCATGCCGACCATTTGTGCAGCCTGGGTGATGTTCCCGCCGCACGCTTTCAGTGCCTTGATGAGGAAAGCCTTTTCAATCTGACCGTAGTCGTCATCCAGAAGCTGCTTTTTTACGGCCTTGAGCTCTTCAAGGGTTTGGGGAATGGCATCGGTCTTAAGGAATTCCTTTACTTGAGGAGGTTCGAGCAGGTCGAGCGTGTCGAGGACCTCGTGTTCGGTCATGATCACCAGCCGTTCAACCACGTTTCTGAGCTGCCGGACATTTCCGGGCCAGTCGTAGTTGACGAGCACCTCCAGGGCGTCATCCGTGAAGCCCTCGATATTTTTCGCCGTCTTGTCGCAGAACACCCGCAAAAAATGGTACGCCAGTGCAGGAATATCGTTCCTTCTTTCCCGGAGGGAGGGAAGAAAGATCGGAAAAACATTGAGCCGGTAGAAGAGGTCTTCCCTGAAAGCGCCGGCTTCGACCATGCCTTTCAAATCCTTATTGGTGGCAGCGATGACGCGGGCATTCGTTTTCTTGAAATGGCTCGCCCCTACGGGTTTGTACTCCCGGCTTTCCAGGACCCTGAGCAGTTTTCCCTGCATCTCCATGGTCAGGTTCGCCACATCGTCCAAAAAGAGCGTCCCCTCCTGGGCGAGTTCAAAGATGCCGGCTTTATCCTGCGTCGCCCCGGTGAACGCGCCTTTGACATGCCCGAAGAGTTCGCTCTCCAACAGGTTGGGGGACAGGGTGCTGCAGTCCACGGCCACGAATTTTCCGCCATCCCGGTCGCTCTCCTCATGAATCGCTCGGGCAAAGAGCTCCTTTCCGGTGCCGCTCTCCCCCACGATGAGCACGGTGCTGTCCGTTGGGGCGACCTTTCGTACCCGGTCGAAGACGGCCAGGATGGCGGGGTCTTCCCCGACGATCTGCCCCGACCCGACGGCGCCGCCGGCGCTTCTTCTCAAGGAGAGATTCGTCTCAAAGAGCCGCTTTTTCTCAAGGGCCCTTTCCACGGCTTCGAGGAGGGCCTTCTCCGTAAAGGGTTTCGTGAGATAGTCGACGGCCCCCAGCTTCATCGCTTCAACCGCGTTCTGCACCGTCGAGTATCCGGTCATGATGATCACATGGGCTGCGGCGCCTTCCCTTCTCAGGGTATGGAGAATCTCCATGCCGTCCATGTCGGGGAGCTTCATGTCGAGCAAGATCAAATCGAACCGGCCTTCTCTCGCCGAACCGAGGCCCGATGCCCCGTTCATTCGGCAGGTCACGGCATAGTCGCTCTCGGAAAGAACGAGTCTGCATCCTTCGCAGATGCTCTGCTCATCGTCGATGACGAGTATCGCTGCAGGGTGCATCGGTGTCATCTCCGCTGGCTCGGGATTTCGATCACAAACCGCGTCCCCTGACCTGGCTGGCTGAACACCCGTATGCTTCCGTCGTGCTTCTGGATGATGCCGTAGGTCACTGCGAGGCCGAGGCCGGTTCCGTTGGTTTTCGTCGAGAAGAAGGGTTCAAAAATCTGTGACAGGTTCTCTTCGGCGATCCCACACCCTGTGTCCGAGACTTCGACCCTCTGCTTGCGCCCGTCCGGACTCAGCCGACTCTGCACGTGGATCACCCCCTTTTCGCCGATCGCCTCCACGGCGTTCATGAAAAGGTTGATGAAAACCTGCTGCATCAGGTTCAGATCCAGGGGTACTTCCGGCAGACCCTCCGCGAGGTTTTTTTCCACGGTGATGTGGTGGAGACGAAACTCGTTTTCCATGATGCTCAAAGACTTATCGACGACTTCGTTTATCCCGGCCATCAACCTCTCGGGCTGTTTGTCTCTGGAGAATTCCAGCAAATCCTGAATGATGCTTTTGCACCTCTGGGATTCCCGGATGATCACGTCGAGACCCTGCCTGATCGGCCCTTCGGCGGGGGCTTTCTTGATCATGTTCGAAGCAAAAAGGAGGATCCCTGCGAGAGGGTTGTTGATTTCATGAGCGATCCCGGCCGCCATCCGGCCCAGGGAGGAAAGCTTCTCCGTCTGCATCGCCAGATGGTCGTATTGGGACTGCTTTTCTTCGACGAGTCGGGCTTTGTCAATGGCGCAGGAGAACTGCTCGGCGACGGAAACGACGAAGTCGAGCTCATCCGCGCTGAAAACCCTCTTGTGGGAGAAATACATCCGAACCATCCCGATCAAATCATCCCTCAGGTTGAGGGGGATGTCGAGGATCATGACGATCCCGTCTTTCTCCAACTCCCGGCCGTGATCGACCCGCGGGTCGGCTTGCGGATCATCGATGACGACCGCTTTTCGCGAGCGACACAGGTCGCGAACGACGTCCCTTCTGACCACGAGACCCCTGGAAAGATACTTCTCACCGACCCCGTAGGCCGCGAAAACATCGGGTTCATCTCGTTTCATGTTGACAATCTGGACCGTTGCCCCTTCCGCTTCCAGCTCTTTGGAAGATTTCCAGACAACCAGTTCCAGAACCTCGTCGACGTGCGTGCAGGAATGGACGAGGCTGCTGATGTCCCGAAAGAAGTGGTAGAATCTTTTGTAATCCTCGATGGGTTCCATGGCGATCCTCTTTAACTGACCTTCTAACCTCCCTAATCCGTTTCCCGCTGCCGTCATTCTTCTTGGTTTCCCGAGATAGAAGGAGCAGCCTTATGAAAACAATATACAAGAGGTCGCATCGGGTGTAAAGGATCTCCCCTCCTGGAGTCCATGCCATCGCAGCCCCACCCGGAATTTCTTTCTCGGCCGACCGTGGGGGGGGGTGGTCTCTGGCGAGTCCGCAACCGGAAATGGACTCCTCCCGTCAACCGCCCCCATACTATCAAGTCTTTTCGGAGGTAGGCGCATTCCCTCCAAGCCAGTCGAAGCGTTACCTCTCTGGGGCTACTGCCGTAACCCTATGGCTTTTCGGCGCCGGTTGGTAGGCTGGGGAAGTGCCCGTCCTCCGCAGTAGCCCTGCTACGGAGGATGGATGCTACGGAGGATGGGGTTGCGGCTCTGAAGAGACCACCCCCCCACGGGGTCGGCGTAGAAGCCAATCTATGGCGTTTCCCCTGAAAGCGGCGGATATGGCCCGCCCTATGATGCGGGCAATCGGATAATGAACACAGTCCCTTTCCCCACCTCGCTTTCCACCTGGATGGTCCCCTTGTGCCTTTCGATAATCCCGTGGACGGTCGAAAGTCCGAGACCGACACCCTTTCCTTCCCTTTTCGTGGTGTAAAAGGGGTCGAAAATACGGGGAAGGTCCTCTTTTGCGATCCCATGGCCCGTATCCCTGACCTTTACGACAACCCCTTTTCTCGTTTGATCATACGCCCCTTCGATGGTCAGAACCCCCCCGATCGGCATCGCGTCGACGGCGTTGAAAATGAGATTGATGAGGCACTGCTGGATCTGGTTGAAATCGCCCCAGGTTCGAGGAAGCCCTTGACCCATCCGGACCTGGATCTGGATGTTCTGAAGATCGAGTTTGTGCCTGCTCAGCATGACGCACTTCTGGACCAGATCTTCGAGGTCTATTTCTTTGAACTCGGTCTCGGATTTTCTGGAGAAGGCGAGGAGGTTTGAGACGATCTTTGAGCAGCGGCTCGTCTCGTTCTCAACCATCGTGAGATACTTGTTGAATTTTTCTACTTGCCCCGGTTCGAGGTGGCCCCGTCCGATGACTTTGATCATCAACCGGATGTAGTTCAGTATTTCGGCCAGAGGGTTGTTGATCTCGTGAACCACGCTCGCCGCCAGCCTGCCGAGGGACATCATTTTATCCTGGTGCAGGAGCTTCGCTTGATCCGCGAACTGCTGCTCCAGCTTTCGCATCTCCCTCAGGTCCCGAAGAAATGCCACCATCCCGATCTCCTCTTTCCCCTCAAAAAGAACCGTTGCAGAAAGCTGGACCGGAATGTTGTCTCCGCTCCTGCTCACAAGATTGGTCTCATACAGGAAAAGCCGATTCTTCCCACCGTAATCTTCTGAACCCAGGGCCTCCCGGAATTTCTCCGTGCCTCCCACCGGGAAAATTTGATCGTAGCGCATGTTCTTGATGACTTCGTCCTTCGGGTATCCCAGGATATTCTCGAGGCTCTTGTTGTAGATGATGACCGTTCCCTCTTTGTCGCAGCCCATGATGCCGTCAATCGAACTCTCAATCAGGTTGTTCTGATAGATGAAAATTTTCGCCAACTCCTCGGCCGTGTCCATCCACCGCTCTTCCAGGAGCGTCGTGTAATCCTGGAGTTATTTGCGGGTCGTGTAACGGCTTTTCGCCCGCTCCAGAGCGACAAACAGGGCTTCGTCCTTGATCGGCTTTGTGATGAAATCCGATGCATCCGACTGAAGGGCCCTGACGGCCACATCCATCTCGGCGAAGGCGGTCACCACGATGACCTCCAGGTTCGAATCCTCCTCCTTAACCCTCCTCAGCACCTCGATTCCATCCATGCCGGGCATGCGAATGTCGGTGATCACAATCTGGGGAGAATGCTCCCTGAGCAGCTCCAAGCCCCTCTCACCGCTTTCCGCGGTGATGACCCTGTACCCGGCATCCTCCAGAACGATGGACATGACTTTACGGATCCCCTCTTCATCGTCGATAAAGAGCACTCTCCAATCCATCTCTGTTTTCTTCATGGGGTTCACCCTTCTCTGGACAAGTTGTGCCGGCTGAGACAGTATAAACGATAGACCCGAGAACAGCAATCCAAGTGGGCGCCGACGTCCTGTCACCGTATGATTGGAAAACTCGGGTTGAAGAGACGAGGAAAACGTTGTCATGGAGACTCAGGGGGTCCCTGCGCTTCAGCCGATCTTCAACGCAGGCTCAGGAGGGCTGCCACCCCAAACCCCGCGATGATGCCCGAGATTCTGTTGACCCACCGCAACCGATGGGCGTCGAACCTGGACCGAAACAGGCCGACCCCGCCGATGGGCCCTACGGGTGCAGCGATGGAAAAACCGACGACCGCCCCTCGGATGAAAAAAGCGATATCCATTAATCCTTTTGACGGACCCGGCCGTGAAGGTGACGGGCCCGAATGCGGACCTCCTCCGCCACAACGGATGAGAACGTCTTCCATGGCTCCTTCGAAGGGTCAACCAAACTCGCGACGTGATCATAGAACGGGGTTTTTTCATCGCCGCGGGTTGCAACCCCGACACGGACCCTTTCCTTCTCAGGCGAGGCACTCTCGCTGTACATTCGAACCGAAACAGCATCCAGGTTTTGATCCACGAGCACGACAGCGCCGCCATGAAGAGGTTCGGGTTTCTCCGTTTCGACAACCCACCCACCGGTGTTGTAAACCTTGACCCCGTCAGGATAGGCTTCAAAACGCATGTTTTGTTCGAAGGGTTTGTGGGTATGGCCGTAGATAAACGTGGTATCGCGAAGCAGGGCGCCCCGGCCCTCGGCCAGGGCCTGGTTTCTCAAGGGCGTGTTGAGGTAGCTGCGAAGTCCCTCTTCGGCCTTTTCGGTCAGAAGCCGGGCTGTTTGCGTTCTTTCCCTCTCCATAAAGTTTCTTGCCACAGCCCTGAAGATCCATTTCATCATCTTCGACTCCATCACATCCCCCAAGCCCGGAAGGTCATATTTCCGGGCAATGTTTTCCGCCAGGGTATCCAGGAGCTTTTCGAGTTGGCGCTCATCCCGCATCCTCTCGTAGATCAGCTCCATGTCCGAGCCGGCCCGGCCGGAACGCCCCAGGGTTGACCAGAAAAAGTCGATCCAGGCGAAGTTTTCTCCCTCGATACCCCAGACCGTCTCGGGTTTGCCTCGATCCGGAAAGATGAGACTCCTCAGGGTGCTCATGAGCTGATACATCGGTTCGGTGAAGTGGCCGTGATGGAAAACCACGCACTTTTGCCCACCCCTCTTGAATATACCGAGGTTGGGATAGGCGGTCGCGACGATCGCTCTTTTCAGATGCCTGTACCTCTTGATAAGCCGGGTGAGGAAATAGCAGGGTACGGGATGCCGTGTTTTCTCGACAAACATGCTGGTCGTGTGCCAAGGCGGCGGGAGGAGTTCCCTCGGTTCGAGGGTTCTGATGAAATGGACGTACTGCGTTTCCCGGGCACTTTCCCAGAGATGGTGGTCATGGTTTCCCGGGACATAGATGATCCTGCTGAAGAGTTCTTTTCCAGACTCCATGGTCAATTCGACAAAGCGCTGAAATGCCATGGCCGCCTCATTGGTCTCGCTCAGGGCCAGTTCCAGGATATCGCCGTTCAGGATGAGGACGGGTTTTTTTGGCGATTTGTTCTTTGATAGGACCTCCCGCAGACACTCGACAAGCTGAATAGCCACCGGGCTCGGCTCCTCTGGGTCCGTCTCCGTGCTCCCCCTCTTCAGGTTGGTGAGCAGGCTGTCCTCCTCTCCCAAATGCATGTCCGACAAGCAGACGTAGCGGATCTCGGGTATGCCTCGCTTTTTCATCCTCTATCCTTGCCTATCCGGAAGCTTTCCCGGAGCTTATCAAAAAAACCTTTATCCCGCAAAACCGATCCCCTTGCAGAGGAATCTGGCGTGCTCCGGCGATACCCCATACACCACGAACGGCCGAAGGGAGATACCGCAAAAACGGCTGGGTTGCGATTTTTGCAGGATATTGTATAAAAACCGATCATGGGTGATCCAGGAACAAGACGCGCCGCCCTCGTCGTGGCATCTCTGACCTCCTTTATCGTCCCTTTCATGGGGTCTTCCGTCAACATCGCCCTCCCTTCCATCGCAAAGGAGTTCACCATTGACGCCGTACTCCTCAGTTGGATACCCATGTCTTTTCTCCTTGCATCCGCTGTCTGCCTGGTGCCTTTTGGAAGGCTGGGGGACATTCTCGGAAGAAGACGGATCTTCGGCTGGGGCATCCTCCTGTTTACGATCTCTTCCCTCCTGTGCGGCATCTCTGTTTCCACCTCTATGTTGATAGCCTTCAGAGCTTTCCAAGGCATGGGGAGTGCCATGATCTTTGCCACAGCGGTCGCGATCCTGACCTCCATCTTTCCCCCCCAGGAAAGAGGCAAAGTTCTCGGCTTTAACGTCGCAGCCGTCTACACGGGGCTTTCCCTCGGACCGGTCCTGGGAGGGCTTTTGACCGCCCACTTCACGTGGAGAAGCATTTTCCTTCTCAACGTCCCCTTGGGGCTGGTGGTCGTTCTCCTGCTTCACTACAGGCTGAAGGCCGAGTGGGCTGAGGCGAAAGGGGAGCGGTTCGATTTCACGGGCGCTCTCGTTTACGTGGTCGCCATCACCGGGATCATCTACGGGATGTCCCTCCTCCCCTCCCTGAGGAGCCTGTGGTTGCTGTTCATGGGATCCCTGGCGTTGGCTTTTTTTGTGAGATGGGAACTGAAGGTGGGAGAGCCGGTCTTGGACCTCTATCTCTTCGCCACCAATCGGGTGTTTGCCTTTTCAAACATCGCCGCCCTCGTCCATTACAGCGGAACCTTTGCCCTGACTTTCCTCCTCAGCCTGTACTTGCAGCACATTAAAGGGCTGAGTCCCCAGGCGGCAGGCCTGATCCTCATCTCTCAACCGGTGATCATGGCCCTGTTCTCCCCCGTCGCAGGCCGGCTTTCCGACAGGGTTGAACCTCGAATCGTCGCCTCAGCCGGAATGGCCCTGAGCACGATCGGACTCTTCCTGTTCGCCTTCCTCAGGCCTGATACGGGAACCGGGTTCATCGTGGGGACTCTGTCCCTTCTCGGTTTCGGTTTTGCCCTTTTTTCCTCCCCCAACACGAACGCCATCATGGGTTCTGTGGAAAAAAGAGTCTACGGGATCGCCTCCGGATCGCTCGCGACGATGCGGGTCCTTGGCATGATCACCAGCATCGCCATCGCCACCCTCGCTTTTTCCATCTTCCTCGGAAGGGTTCAGATCGCTCCTGAGCACCACGACGCTTTCATGAAAGCCCTTCGATCTGCTTTCCTCGTTTTTTCCACCCTTTGTTTCGGCGGCGTTTTCGCCTCCCTGGTGCGAGGGAAGGTCAGATAGGCACCGGTCCATAGAGATGAAGAAACGAAGAGGTGAAGGCTCCAACCAAGTGCCTCAGTTGAAAAGGCTCAGCCAGAAAGTGAAGGTCGCCTGATTTCCCTTTTCTCCCGGGTAGACTTGGCAGGTTTTGTGATTAGTGTAGGACATGATTTCTGCGGTTCTCATAAACACATTTGTGGCCCTCGCTGTCTTCTTCCTGCCCATTTCAAATGTCTTCGCAGGACCCAGGGCCCTTCACCACGATATCGACGTCAGCCTATTTCCCCGAGAAAAGAAACTGGTTGCAAACGATGCGGTGGCCGTGAACCCGGGCGGCGCCCCGGCCGTTGAGTTCACTCTTTCTGAAAAGGCCTCGGTGAGCGACGTCCGGGTCAACGGCCGCACTCAATCGTTCACTCTCACCCAGGGCCGATTGATCGTTCCCCTGAAGGCATATAGCACTGAAGAAGCCGTTTCGGTCTCCATCGTCTATGCGGCATCCTTCGATGACGCCGCTCCGGAAACCCCGCTGAACACGGATAATCCCGGCTACGGCGTGTCGGGCGTCATTTCTGAAAAAGGGATTTTTCTTCAGGCAGGGGCAGGGTGGTACCCTGAGATTCCGGGGAGTCAACCCTCCTACGACCTGTCCGTGACTGCCCCCGCCGGCATCCTCGCGGTTTCAGCGGGCGAGCCTCTCGGACACAGGACGGACGGCACCAAGACCATCTCCACCTGGAAAATCAGGTACCCTGTGGAAGGGCTTTCCCTGTCGGCCGGCCCCTACCAAGTCAAAACACAGCAGGCCGGCAAGGTTAAGGTCATGACCTATTTCCATGAACAAAACGGGCCGTTATCCCGGCAGTACTTGGATGCCTCTGGGCAATACATTGCCCTCTATGAAAAACTGATCGGCCCATACCCTTTTGAAAAATTCGCTGTGGTTGAAAACTTCTTTCCCACAGGTTACGGCTTCCCTTCCTACACCCTCCTCGGGAGCACGGTTCTTCGCCTCCCTTTCATCATTCAAACAAGCCTTGGCCATGAGATCGCGCACTCCTGGTGGGGGAACGGGGTGCTGGTGGATTTCGAGCGGGGAAACTGGTGCGAGGGGCTCACCACTTACCTTGCCGACTATCTATTCAAAGAGAGGAGTTCTCAGACGGAAGCCCGGGAACATCGACTTCAGATCCTCCGCAGCTTCACGACTCTGGTCAGCCCGGAGCAGGACTTCCCCCTGCGGCGTTTCACCGGCCGTTACGATCCGGGCTCACAGGCGATCGGTTACGGTAAGGCCGCCTTTGTGTTCCACATGCTCAGGCAGCGGCTGGGCGATAAAGCGTTCTGGGAAGGCTTGCGCAAAATATACAGGGAGAGGCTTTTCAAGAAGACCTCCTGGAAAGATTTTCAAGAGGCCTTCGAACAGGAGGGGGAACGCTCCCTGGATACCTTTTTCGATCAGTGGGTTTCCCGAAAAGGAGCGCCCCGGATTTCCCTTGACAGGGTAGACTCGAGCAAGGAGGCTGGCTCTTATCGGGTTCGGGCGCGACTCACACAATCTCAGCCCTTCTACGATTTGGAACTGCCCGTTGTTCTCAGCACAAGGAGCCGGTCCCTCACAGAGAAGATCGCACTCTCGGGAGAGTCAACGGTCGTTCAAATCTCTTCTGAAGAAAAACCTTTGCACCTTGCCGTTGACCCCGATTTCCACGCCTTCCGGGTCCTCGATGCCGAAGAGATTCCCCCCTCTGTGAACTCTTTGAAAGGAGCGGCATCTGTCACGATCGTGGTGTCCTCTAGCCTCGGGCAGGATCTGCGAAACCTCGCCGAGACCTTCGCGGCCGCGCTGGGGCTCAACACCTATCGGGTCATTCTGGATAAAGAGATCGCGGGCACGGCCCTTGGAGAGGAGGATATCCTGTTGATCGGTTTCCAGGGAGGTGTCAAGGAGGTAAAACTCCCTCCCGGTGTGGCCGTCGCTAAGGAATCGTTTGTCGTCGAAGGTCAAACATTTTCCCATCCCTCTGACGCGTTATTCGGCATCTTTCCCCATCCTCGCCGGAAGAGCGGTTTTGTCGCCCTCTATCATCCCCTTTCCATGAATTACGCCCGGGATTTGGCGCGAAAAATCACCCATTACGGCCGGTACAGCTACCTCGTGTTCAGGGAGGGACAAAACCGAGTGAAGGGGATTTGGCCCGTCTTGGAATCACCGTTGATCCATCGGTGGGATAAGGAGGGGTGAGGTGAAGGGAGGTCGCATGACGGTCGAGGTCCTGTTGTTTTTCGTGTTCTCGGTGCTGACCTTTTTCGGGAACCCTCTCCCGTCAAACGCCGGCCAGGGAGATCTTCTGCTCTACGACGTTGCAAGGGGGGAGGAGGAGAGGCTTTCCGCCGTCCTTCAAAGGCTTGTGGAAAAAAGAATCATCCTTGTGGGAGAGCACCACACGGATGAAACCCACCACAAAGCCCAACTCACGATCATCAGGGCCCTGCACGAAAGAGGGGTCCCTTTGGCTGTGGGCCTGGAGATGTTCCGTGCGGACAGCCAGGGTCTCCTGGATCAGTGGGTCAGGGGAGAGATTGGAGAAGAGGCGTTCCGGAGGGCCTACGAAGAAAACTGGGGATACCCCTGGCCCTTGTACCGGGAGATCTTCGAATACGCACGGCACAAAAAAATCCCCCTGGTGGGTCTCAATGTCCCCAGGGAAGTCACACAGAAAGTCGCCCGCCGCGGGTTCAAATCCCTGTCCGAGAGAGAGAAGGGAATCCTGCCCTTCGTGGAGTGCAAGGTGGATCCTGATTACATGGCTTTCATCAGGAGGGCCTACGGAGCCCATGCCCACGGTAAGCTCGACTTCTCCAACTTCTGTGAGGCTCAGCTGGTTTGGGATAAGGCGATGGCCATCCATGCCCTCCGGTACCTGGAATCAAACCCGGATTCGAAAATGCTCATCCTGGCAGGCACAGGCCATGCCTGGAAAAAAGGAATTCCGGAGCAGCTCAGGCAACGTTCCTCCTTGCCCTGGGCCGCGATCCTTCCCTTTTTTTCAGAAGGAGAAGACAGACGGAGCATGACCGATGCTGATGCGGATTATCTCATCCTTCGCCTCTCCAAATGACGTACACATTTCAAGGTGGGGTGAGTCCCGTGAAATACTGTAGCCATTGCGGTTCAGTCCTGAAAAAGATCATCCCCCGATGACAGGAGTTCCTCCAGAAGGGACGAGAGAAGGAGCGGAGAGCAGGGAGGATAGAGCCCAGGATCAACGCAAATCACCAGCGTTCCTACCCGGCACCTTGGAAATCGTCAAGTCCGGTGGTTTTTCCCTCCCATCATCCTTACGCCGTGCACCCTTCTCTCATGTCGTGAGCTTGCGATAGATTTCCGGCACCTTGACGGGCAGCTTGGACAGGTCGTCGATGAACACGTAGTTCACCGCACCGTACATGCGGGAGAGGTAGCTGTGTTCGGCTTTGTCAATCGTGATGCAGAAGGGATGAATGCCGAGCATCTTTGCCTCGATCAGGGCCTGGCGCGTATCTTCGATCCCGTAATCTCCGTTGTAACCGTCATAGTCGTCCGGCTTCCCGTCACTCAGGGTGATGAGCAGGCGCGTCCGAGCTTCCACCTGGGTCAGGAGGCTTGTCAGGTGACGGATGGGCGGGCCCAGCCGCGTGTACTCCAGGGCTCTCAGGTTGGCGATTCTGCGCTTGACCGTCTCCCCGTAAGGCTCATAGATTCCCTTGATGCGAAACAGTTCGCACCGTTTCCGGGTCCTTCCTGAAAACCCATAGATGGCAAAGCGATCCTGAAGCACCTGCATCGCCTCGCTCAGGATGAGAAGGGAGGCCCGCGCAACCTCGTTGATCCATCCGCTCGTGGAGCCGCTCAGGTCGATCAGAAAGGCTGTGGCGATATCCCTTTTATTCCTAGCCAGGCGGGTGAAAACATCATCCGAGGGAGAGAGCCCGGCATGAAGATCGGTAACGGCCTCCACCGCCGCATCCAGGTCGATC